>JAQBVG010000121.1 GCA_027623655.1 Chloroflexota bacterium | reverse complement strand
GACCCCATCAAGCTGGATCTGAAAAACCAGCTTGGACCCGGTGGGCAGCTGTTGGATGTCAATGACGGCCTGTTTCTGATGGGTGGTCACTGGGAGAGCCATGTCGGTGATTTCCTGGTTCTCGGGGCAACGTACATCAACGTGCATCGCTTCGACGCCACCCGAGGCTACTCGACCAACACCATGAAGGGCCTGGCACCACCCGACACCGATCCGACGGCTGTGGTGGTTCGTTTCCAGGACGATTCCCCTGAAGACGGCACGGGTGGGGCCGTCGTCTTTGATGTACAGGCCGTAGCACGGATCATCGAGGGTGGTCAGGAGCGTTTCGAGATCCTCGAAGTCAGCGACATCGAGCGGTCCTCCGGCGTTATCGACGGTCCTCGACACGTCGAGGCAAGTGGAACTTTCCAGGATGATGGCCTCAATTTTCCGAATTTTGTCGAGTACCACTACGAGCTTCCGGATAGCACCCATGGCGTTGAGTTTTCAACGATCGTCGCCAATGACTACCGGATCCTGATTCGGCAGGATCATCTGGCCGTCGATTCCCGTGGTCGCTCCACTCGCCGGGAGACGGACTTCCGCATCGTACGTCGCGCCGACAACAACGTTGTGGACCTGTCGAACCGAAGCCGGGTTTCCTTCGAGCAGGGCATGCAGACGGGCCAGGATGTGATTGGCTTGAATGCTCGTGTGCAGATGGCAGGCTTCGACGTGAATGGTGAGGTCGCCCGCAGTTCGGACTTCTTCCAATTCGCTTCGAAGCAGGGCAGTCGCAGCGATCAGGACGAGCTGGCCGCCTATGTGACGGTTCAACGCCAGTTGCCCGGTATGTCCGTCTGTCTGGAAGCCTTCCACACGGGTCCCAAGTTCGGCGGCTTCCAACACAAGTCGCAGGCCCGTGAGAACGCGGAGATGTCGGTGGGTCTGTCAAACTCAGGCATCGAACTTGGCTCTGAAGACATTCGTACGGTTGGTACGAAGTACTACTTTAACTCCCCCCGGCAGGATCCGGTAGGCACCGACGTAACAGAGGGTGGCAGCGGCACCAATACGCCCGTCTATGCTCTCGTCGATGACAATGACGACATGGATCAGTGGCCGGATGACTGGGTGCAGGATTGGGATATTGCGAGCCGTCAGATCAAATATCTGGAGTCTGACGCCGGCATCTATCCCTTTTATGACTACGATGTGGATGGCTACGCTGACAACAACCGCAATCGCAACCAACTGGCCGATTCCGAAGAAGCTTTCCTGATGTATTTCACCGATCCTCGGGAGTTCTACTGGGGCGACGATTTCAACAACAATTTCGTCCTCGATGCCTGGGAGGACGATGACCAGTCAAACTATCCCTACGACAAGGATGAGAGGGGCTTCCACGCGGTTGTCGAGTTCGAGCCGCTGGGCGCAGTCGATGTTACGCTTGGCCGCTACGATGTTGACCAGATCGCCGGTAGTGGGGGCAATGAGGTCAACTACGGCCGCGTATCGGCGCAACGGCAACTGACGCCGACAGTATGGGTGCGGGCCGATCACGAGACCAAGTCCGTGAAGGATGATATCCATAATCCCTACTTCGATTTTGTCCTGCGAGAGCAGACGCAGGGCCGACTCATACCGTTTCAGTTCTTCTTCCCCGATGAGATCGAGTACCGTGACAGCTTCGTACATCGAGGCTTGTGGCACGGCAAGTATCGACCGAATTCTCGATGGGAGTTCAACGCCAAGGCCCGCTACGAGATGAACTCGCAGAGTGCGACAACGCTCATCGATGGTACCCGCTTGCCGAAAGACAACTTCGATTTCATCGGATTTCTGGCCAAAGGGGGCTACGTCCGCAATCTCGGACACTGGTCTCTGATGCCACGCGTCAAAGTTCAATACATGAAACGCGACCGCCAAAGCGTGGCGCTGCCGGTTGTTGAGGAATTGTTGATTGCCCCTATTCTCCGGGCTGACTATCACCTCACGTCACGGACGATGATTCGCTTCGGGATTCAGGGCATGCCCTTGCTCAACGATCGGCGGATCGACTACCGCGATGGCGACAACGACAGCAACCAGCACACGTATCTGCTCACGTACTACAACCGTTCGGACTACGGCGGTTACAAGGTCGGAACCGAGGTTGGTGCAGAGTACAAGCTGCAGGATTTTGACCTGCAAGGCCGCTCGGACATAAGCTACGTACGGTATTTCGTCCGCATGATTGCCGGCGTGGGCAGTTCCAACTAGGGACATATGAAACGGATGAACCCATGTTGCTGACATCCCTTATTGGCGCGCTTCTGGCTACCAGTATCGCCATCAGCAGCGTCGTGCCTTCCGACGAGACTTTGAAGATCGCTTTCGATCGTGGCCAGCGGTTCTACGTCATCGAGGACTACGACCAGGCGATCGAAAAGTTCCTCATTGTCGAATCGTCCCAAGACAGCCGGTTCGTCGATGAGACACAGGTGCTGATCGAGGTCGGCAATTTCAGCTTTCCGGTAAAGGTTGCGGCGATCTTTCAGCTGGCCAACTCATATCGCAGCCTGGCAGTGGACCAACTGAAAAATGCGTCGCAGGAACGCGACGAGTCCCGAGCCGCGAGTCTGCGCGAGCAGGCGGCGGAGAACTTTACCCGCGCCAGCCATTACTATCGGGGAGCGTCAAAATCGACGGATCTGCTGGAGATCCGTGTGTTGTCTCAGTACCAGCTGGTAAAGACGAATTTCCAGTCCTCTAACTACGCAGCCGTGATCGAAGAGGCCGGCGTGCTCCTCGAGAATTTTCCGGAGAGCGACTACGTCGACGAAGCGCTCTACGAACTCGGCTGGGCCCATTTCAGTCTGGGTCAGTTCCCCGAGGCGATTGCGGCCTTCGAAAGGCTCGATCGACAGGGCTCAGCTGCCGACTATCGCATTGACCGCGCCCAGTTCCAGGTAGGCAAGAGTTACTTCGAGCAGAAGAAGTACACTGAGGCACGGTCGGCCCTGGGGAAACTGATCGGCAAGTACGATTTTTCCGATCTGAGTGAAGCTGAACGCGTCAAGCTGGAGACCTCAAAACTCAGCGGCGTCGTCAAGGAGACAGCCGTAGAACTGGTTGCCAAAGCGCAGCTGTTGATCGGCGATTCCTTTACCGCCGAGGGTGACATCGACGGGGCCGCCGCAGCCTATCGACAGGTGATCACGGAATACTCGCAGGAGCGGGACCTGGTCGAGGAGGCCTACGTAAAGATCGGTGAGGCGTACTTCGCCCAGAACGATCTCGAAGGCGGCATTCAGGTTTATAGGCGTTCCATCGATGAGGTCTCCTCCCAGGGGTTTCGGGCTCGTATGCAGGCTCGTATTGCCCGCATCTACTACGACGAACGCCGGTTCCCCGAAGCGACGGCGGATTTCCGGATCTACATCACGGCTTACGGTGAGCTGTCCTCCGAGGGTGGGTTGCCTATCGATCGAGCCCGTTTCCTGGCCGCCCAGAGCCTGTTCGAGGCAGCCGAGACTGTGCGTCAAGCCGGGGACGACTCACAGCAGGCCTATGCGACCGCTCAATCCGAATACGAATCCGTCTCCTCCGAGACGCCAACCACGGAGCTGAAGGGCGAGAGCCTCTTTGGCGCCGGGTTGTCTGCACAGCGACGTGGCGGTACGGACGGCCTGCAGCAGGCGTTTGAGTTATTTGAACGAGTACGTAACGAGTTTACTCAGCGTCAGGACCTGGTCGCTCGCGCGCTGTTGCAGTCAGGCCGGGCGCAGTACCTGCAAAAGGATTTCAGTTCGGCCGTCGACACGTATGAAGAGTTCGTGCGCCGGTTTGCCGCTACGGAGGACGTACCGCAGGCTCTGTTTGAGGTCGCGATCGTGCATCGCGATGCGGATCAACCCACACTCGCTGTCGCCGCCTTCGATCGAATTCCTCCAACCGACAAAGTCTGGCGCAAGGCTGGCTTGGCGGGCGGCGATTTCCTGCTCCGGCTTGGGGATCTGGAACGGGCCGAGACGTACCTGGAACGCTCCCGCGTGGCACACGGTGAGGACGCCATTCCGCCGGCGCTGGCGTATATCCTCGGGCGGGTGTATTTCGAACAGGACCGACTCGACGAGTCTGTCGATGCCTTCTCCACAGCCATCGACATCGGCGACACAGAAGCGATCTCACAGGGAGCATTGCTGGGGCGGGGCACAGCCTATTATACCCGGCAGGATCTCGATCTGGCCATCGTTGACCTGGAGCAACTACTGGCCATGTCTCCGGCGGCAAACCTCAAGGACCAGGCCCATCGCCTGCTGGGCCAGTGTTACATGCAGATGGGGCGGCGCGAAGAGGCGATCGAAGATTATCGCGAGATCATTGCCGCCAGCACGAGCTCTGCGGAACGGGCCGAGTTCACCCTGCTTCTGGCTGAATTGCACTACAGCCTCGGGAGATATGAAGACGCACTCGCCGCTTGCGAAGAATTGCTGCAATCCGATTTCGACGACTCGGCCAGCCAGCGTGGTTATCTGCTGAAGGAACGAGCATACTTCGTCATCGGTGACATCTACACTCGTACCGAGCGGCAGCAAGAGGCGCGGGACACATTTGCTCTGGCTTTACGGGAATTCCCTCAAGGCGCTCTGCGCGCGGACCTGCTCTTCGGTCGGGCAGTGGCGACGTTTTCTCTTGGTGAAAACGAAGAGGCAATCAGCCTGTTGGCGTCCTTCATCGAGGACTTCGACACCAATACAAATCTTGAGAATGCGCACTATTTTCTCGCCTACGCCCACCTGCAGGAGACCAATTTCTCTGAAGCCGCCGATTGGTTCGGCCGCCTGGCCACTCGCTGGCCTGACAGCAGTGTCGCAGCAGAGGCATTGTTCCAACAGGGCGAGAACCTGTTCAATCTGGGCCGTTTCGACGAGGCAGCTGTAGCCTATCGGGCGATCCTGGAGAACTTTTCCGAATCGGAGTTCGTCGACAACGCCAGCTACAATCTTGGCTGGTGCCACTTCGAAGGCGAGCGACCCGAGGAGGCGATTCAGCAGTTCCAGGAATTGCTGCGGAATTTTCCTTCAAGTCCACTGGCCGCGAGCGTGCAGTTCACCCTGGGTGATCACTTCTTCAACAACAAGGACTACGACCAGGCTGAAACGGCCTATAGCAGTGTGATCAGCCATTACCCGGAGTCAGAACTCGTTCCGCAGGCGCAGAAGTTGATGGCTGAACTCTCGGAAATCAAGGCGTATCTGCGCTACGAGGAAGCCATGGCGCTGTTCGATTCAGAAGATTACGCCCGCGCCGCTGTTGCGCTCGAGGAAGTCGTGCAGGGATTCGAAAAGACCGAGACTCGTGCCGGTGCTCTGGCGAATCTCGGCATGAGTTATGAGAACATGCGTCAGTGGAAAGATGCGAGCCGAATCTACGGGGTGCTCGTGTCTGATTACGAAGGTGTTTCGGAAAGTGCTGCGGCGGTTGTTTTTGCGCAGGAGCACCTGAATTGGATCGTCACCAACAGATTGTAGACTGTTATTGGCACCGCGACACCGCGTGGCTGCCGATCATTCAAGGAGAGCGGTGAACATGAGCGAGATCATTCAAAGCGGCGGCGAGGTTATGTGGGTTCTCGTCGTGATGTCGGTGGTTGCCCTCACCGTCCTGTTGGAGCGTTTGATCGTCCTTCACCGCGCACCGGGTGAAAACGAGATCGAACGGGCGCTCGACGAGGTCGAGCAGATCGTCAGACAGAGCGGTGAGAAAGCTGCCGCCCAACATTGTGCAGAAGGGCGAGGTTTCGCCAACTACGTTTTTCTGGCGTTGATGAAGCGCTTCGACGTGTTGGTTCTGGAGGAACGGGACACCGATGACATGCGCGACGAACTGGTGATGACGACGACTGCCAGTTCGCGGAAATATCTCGGGCGATTCCTGCTGGTATTGTCCACGATCGCCACGGTGGCGCCCTTGTTGGGACTTCTGGGTACGATCTTGGGAATGATCACAGCCTTCGAGTCGATCGCTCGGGCCGGCACGGGGGATCCGCAGGTCGTGGCCTCCGGTATTTCAGTGGCTCTGTTGACCACGGCGGGTGGACTCATCATCGCGATTCCGTCGCTGATTTTCCATCGCTATCTGGCGTCACGCGCAGAGGCCATCGTCGAACGTGGGGAGCTCTACTTTCACGCTTTTGGCAGCACGCTGATCAAGACACACTCGGCCTCTTGACGGCCCTGAACCCCTTTTCTCCGAACTAGCCGGACGCGACATGCCGAAGAGCAAACGCCTGAAACGAGAATTGGAACAGTCACGCACCCTCGTGAAGAACGAGGATGTCGATCTGACTCCGCTGGTGGATTGCGTCTTCATGTTGTTGATCTTCTTCATGGTAACAACGGTGTTCATCACCTCCAAGGGGCTCAATGTCGATATGCCAAAGGATTCAACGGCAGAAAGCAAGCCCGGCAAGGACATCAACCTCATCATTGAAGAGGATGGGGTGATGGAGCTCAATGGTGAGGCCGTCTCCATCGATGATCTGCCCGTAGAGCTAAAGCGATTGAAGGAACAGCTGGAAACGGAAAACATGATCCTTCAGGCACATCCAACGACGATACACAACACAGTGGCCGCGGTGGTTGATATCGCCAGGGCTCAGGGACTCGAAGGCGTCGCCTTCGCAAGAGAGCAATGACCCGTCGGATTCTCACATATGCGGCGGCAGTCCTGTCTCTGGTTCTGTTTTCCTGTGGAACGGATGACTCGATCTCGGCCAACGGTGCTGTAGCCAGCCTGAAACCCGACGCGGGGCCCGATCAGTCTGTGCTTGTGGGG
>JAQBVG010000012.1 GCA_027623655.1 Chloroflexota bacterium | reverse complement strand
GTCCGATTGAATAACTCAGAACTCTGGCCGCGAGCACCCACGCCAAAATCGTTTGCGTCACAGCGTGATTAATGTGGTACTCCTTGCTTCGGGTGGGTGGTCATTCGGAATACAGTCCCAGCTTGTTGATCATTTCGTGGAGTGGAGAGATGACAAGTGCTCCAGTCTTCAATGCGTTATCGGGCAACTCCTTGGCGATTTCCACCGAAAAAGTTAGCGCGTTCATAGCGACAACGAGCGACATGAACCACTTCCCGGTGTTCGTCGTGATGAGCAATTTGTGATCATCGTCAATCCACGCATCGCGTCCGTATGTCGGGGAACCGTACATTTTCAGGGCTTTGACTTGGTTCGCGACTTTTTTCGAATCGAAATCTAATGACGGATCAGATCGATGACCAAACAGGTTCCTAATATCTGTATGTGTATTCAATTCGTCATATAGCTCTTGGTTTATCGTCCCGCTCCATCGCAACAATCTGCGTATTTGACGAGTCGATGCGTTGTAATCGAATTTCGGAGTTCGAGACGGCTCCGGTCTGACTTTATTTGCCAATTCGATGATTCGTTCATCTAGAAGCGCGTTTCCGAGGATTGATGAAGTACGAGAATCGCCGGCAATAATCGCATTGATAACTGGAGCAGCATCAACAAACATCCAATCCACTGCCTTACCGATTGGGTCGAAAATGTTTGAATCGGTCATGTAAACAGCTTCCTCATTCTTCCCCGTTTGCCCTCAACGAATCCTCGCGACGCTGGCCCGCCAATCAACCAGCGACCAGACTTCTCTCCACCGAACAACGCACTTTTCGATCGAGCTGGAAAATCTGGT
The DNA here is from genome assembly GCA_027623655.1 of Chloroflexota bacterium. Classification (GTDB taxonomy): domain Bacteria; phylum Chloroflexota; class Dehalococcoidia; order Lucifugimonadales; family Lucifugimonadaceae; genus Lucifugimonas. The sequence goes on along the minus strand of JAQBVG010000012.1, from coordinate 37,739 downwards.
TCAGTGATCAGGTTTGACATCGGGAGCGTAACGCATTTCGACTTCTTTTTCATGTGATTGTCGCATTTTAAGAACGAGTCGCCGATTGAACATCCTCGGAATTTTGAACGGTGGCCGATTCTTTCAAGAGTTTGCGTCACGGTATGTTTAATGTTGTAATTTTGTAATCATGTAACTGCGCTAGCTGGATAAACGAAGAGAAGACACTTCATGGCAACCGAAACGGCAACAATCCAAAAATGGTTTGAGTCACACGTTGACGACAAATGGGGCTCGCGTGGAATCAAAGTCACCGTCGACAGTGAAGAGATTCTGGCAGTTGTGAAATCACAAGCCACCGACGATCTTCCGGGCGACCTCGGTGAACGTGAGGTTGCGTCAAAACGGATCGCCCGGCAGTTCCGTAAGGAGACACGCCAGTCCCGCATGGAACTAGCGCACGAAGCACAGGAATTTTTCGAGAGGAAAGTCTCCTGGGGAGTCCAGGTTGGGGAAGACAGTTACCTGTTCACGCACATCGCCGTACCTTCGATGACCCGGCTCCGGATCAACGAACGCGAGGTCCTCGATACCCTGGTAAATTCCGGCGTGGCGGGATCCCGCAGCGAGGCACTTGCGTGGTGTGTCAGGTACGTCGGCAAAACCGAGAAGGAATGGCTCACAGAAATGAGAGAAGCATTCAAGTCGGTAGAAGCGGTCCGTCAGAAGGGGCCCTCCGGGAAGAAGTCGTAGACCGCTGGCAGCTCTTCGGTCCGGTAATTCCTTACCTCTCTGGTACACTTATCACAGCCTGAATTTTACTGCGGTTTTGAACCCGGCTCGTACGCAAAATAGAGCGGGTATATGGAGATGGTGATGGCCGACACAAAAGTGCTCGGGCGTGATACGGTCCTCGAAGCACTGAGAGATGTCTACGACCCGGAAATTCCCGTAAACGTAGTGGATCTTGGACTCATCTATTCAGTCGAAGTGGCAGATGGTGACGTTCACGTTGAGATGACCCTTACCGCGGCCGGTTGTGGAATGGGTCCGTATATCGCTCAACAGGCTGAATGGCGAATTGCCGAGATCGACGATGTTGAAGATGTCCAGGTCGACGTTGTTTTCGATCCGCCCTGGACACCGGATATGATTACCGAAGACGGCAAGCGTCTTCTCGGAATCGACTAAAAACCGTCCGTTTAGGATTGACCCTCGCAGGTGCGTAGTCACCGCTGCGGAACAGATACATGTCCTCCCCCAGAAAACTGACCCCACAAGAAGAAGCCCGACTCGCACAGGTTCGCAAGAACTTCCAGGAGCGACGACGCGTCACGGAATTGCTCGAGGGGATCGGCACGCGAATCGGCGTCTATTCTGGAAAAGGTGGAGTCGGAAAAACGACTGTCGCAACGAATCTTGCTGTCTCACTTGCCGCTCAGGACAATGATGTGGCACTGTTCGATTGCGACATCGACTGCCCCAACGTAACCAGGGTGCTTCGCATCACCGAGGGACCTGTTCAGAACGGCACCAAGTTGATCCCACCGTCACGCTTCGGTGTGAAAGTCATGTCGATGGCGTTCTTCCAGGAAAACGAAGACGAGGCCATTGTCTGGCGCGGTCCCATGATCCACAACGCGATCAACCAGTTTCTGCAGTCAACCGAGTGGGGCAACCCCGATTACATGATCGTCGACCTGCCGCCCGGGACCTCGGATGCCCCGCTTACGGTGATGCAGACCCTGAACCTTGACGGTTTTGTGATTGTGACAACTCCACAGGAACTCGCTGTCCTCGACGCCAAACGATCTATCAATATGATCAAGAAGATGAATCTGCGTGTTTTTGGCGTTGTCGAAAACCTTTCGGGCGGAATATTTGGTACGGGTGGTGGTCAGGCGCTGGCTGAAGAGATGGATCTGCCCTTCCTTGGCGCAACGAAAATGCTTGCCGACTACGCCAACTCGAAACAACCTGCGGCGCTTGAGTCGGACGAGATCGCGGCCGAGTACGCCGCGATTATCGAGAAGCTCAAGGTCCAGATACAGGCGGTCAAGGCTAAGTAGTCCTGCCCGGTCCCCGACAACAACAAGTGCCTGGCTGGGTCATCGATCAGCACCGATGCTGAGTCACACCCGGAGCCGGTCTCTGTAGTGACAGGCTGCGATCCATCTCATTTTCCGCCGATCAGAAGAGCCGCGATCGTCTCTTCCAGGCTCCGTCCCTGATCGACCGATCCAACTCTTTCATGCCCGATCGACGAGTCGGCGATCTGTTGAAAAGTTTCTGCTGCACCCAGATGGATCTTCGGGGTAGCTCCGGCCTGTTCGAAAGTCGCCGCTATTTCTTCCATCTCGCCGATCCATCTGAATGCGCGGGCTGAAATCGATTTAACGCCCTGCATGGCGGCCAGTGTTTTTGCCTGGCTTCCTTCTAATTCGTGGATTAGTTCCCCGTACAGGTCCAGTGATTTCGCCGTCATGAGTGTTGAGGCATAAAGGGCAGCTGTACCTTTGGTGATGGCGGCGTAACACATCTTCAAACCTGATGCATGACCGACAGGACCGTTCAGGACTGGCACCGATATGCCCTTTCCATCAAGTTCGGCCAAGATCGAAGCATACTCACCAGATGCATAGAACCGTGGAACAGCGCCTGTCCTGGGCGAGCCACCGATAATCCCGGCGTCGATGAACTTACCACCGGCGGCCGTGACTATTTCGTTCACCCGGAGCGCCGTACCCGGTGAGACCGCGTTGCAATCTGCGACAGCTACTTCCGAGCCGGTTCGCATGATCGACGCCGCGACCTCCTGCGAAAATGAAACCGCTTCGGAGGGAACGAGAATGGAAAGAATCAGGTCACTGGCAGTTACGAGGTCGTCCAGCGAACCGACGTCTTCAATGCCCTGTTCCCGTGCTCTTCGCCTGGAATCTTCACTGCGACCGTCCAGTGCAGTGATGACTCTGAATCCGTTTTTCTTGAGAACTCCGCCGACGCCACTTCCCATGTCACCCGGGCTCATTATTCCAACGGTCTTGACTGTCAAATGTCTCCTCCTCGTTCGTACAAGTTGATCGTGGTCGGCAATATATGACGTGAAGATTGCGCCGGATACTATGCGGATTCACACGTTCGTATGCGATTAGCTAAAAAAGAAAGCGCCCGGGGGCCTGTCGAGGCAACCCGAGCGCTACTCGCACATTGTTGGACTGGAGTTGCGCTAGCCCTTCACAGCAGCGACGATAGCGTTTCCTACCAGCTCAGCTTCACCTTCGCCGAGACCGAACACGTGCAGTTCGAGCCGCGACGCACCGTCGGGAACGCGAGTCCAAATCGAGGGATCGCCATCACGCAGTTTCTGGACGAGATCTGCGTTCGTGAAACCAACTACATCTGGATCCAGATCGATGAACACGCCATAGGGCTGGTGGCCCATGATGTTGGTGTTCAATTCGGCCCTGACACCCGGTATTCCCTTAAGCGGTCGGAGAATCGCCTGCGATTGACCTTCAGCTATCGACAGCCGCTCTTCGTGATCAATGCTAAACCATCTCCTGACAGCCGCTACGACGCCCATGATCTCCTGTCGATCAATCTTGTGTGGGCGTCCAATGCCACGAATTCGATGCGTTTCGTAGCCAACAAAGGAGTGCCGACTAATAGCGTCGATTACCTCTTTCGTGCCGAGCGCAAACCCAGTGGAATGGGGCGCTCCCATATACTTGGCAGCGATGCACTGGAAATCGGCACCCATCTTTACGTATTTTCCGAAGTTTTCGAGCGGGTATATCTGGCCCGCGGCGTCGACTGAAACCGGCTTTCCGGCGTCGTGGGTTATCTTGATCACCTGTTCGAGAGTCAGGACGTTTGGATCTTTAGGCCTCTGCTCGTAAACGACATAGTGCACCGCAGCGGTACGATCAGAAATTGCGTTTCTCAGATCGTCTTCGCTGGTACCGTTTTCATCGCCGAACTCGACCAGTTTTGCACCGGCCAGTTCCAGACAGCGGTCGTACCAGTAACGCTGCCGTTTCTGGATAAGAATTTCGTTCGGCATCCCTGTTGTGTCTGGCAACTGCTCGATTTTGGCGTTATCGGTGCCGGCCATGAACGCCGCAGTCGCAAGTGTCAGTGCAGAACCAGCGCCGGACGTAATGTAGGCAGCTGGCACTCCGAGCATCTCGGCAATTCGATCACCGGCGACCTGCTCCAACTCGATCAATGGAATGAACGCTGAATCCGCGGCGTCCATCGCAGCTTTCACCTCAGGCACAGGCGTGGAGCCACCGAGCAGCGTCACGCTGCCAGTCGCGTTTATTACGGGCTTCGCACCCATCTCCTTGTAGATCGCTCCCCATTCTCTGGTTGTCATATCAAGTTCCCTTCTGATCGTTCAGGACGTCCCGACAGTTTTAATAGTTTGAATATTGAATAGAGAGTGGCAGACGGTAATTCGACACGAGTCCGCTGGGGGGCAAATATACCGCTCAGCGGCGCAAACTGCATCCATTCAACCGGTGTTTTGCACGATTGAGTGCAATAAATGTCTCAGAGCCGGATAACATGCTTTGTCAATCACATCGGGCAACTTTCCAATACGGGCCAGAACAGCATGGGCAATTTCGAGCAAATCACGGTTACGTTGCAATCGGGAACACCAGTATCGATCAACGCATGGCCAGGCTCGGACGCTGCGCAGGCGATCATAATCGCAGGACCCGGTACATCTGCTGAGCAGTGGAGTAAATTCGCAGCGCAGGTGGTCCCTTCACATTCCCCGGTTCTGGCAGATGTTTCTTCGTCGCGTGAGCTGTTGTTACTAATCTGGGAGATTGGCGAACCTGTCATGCTGCTGTCGCAGGGCGAGGTCGCCTCGGCGTGGGTCAGCGAGGTTGTGAGCATGGCACCCGGGGCAGTAACGGCACTGGCAATTTGCGATGGGTACGTCCCCACCAGTTTGATCGGAACGGCACATGCGGTGCCAACGCTAATTCTCCGCGGCCGACAGAGTAAGTTGCAGAGCCATGAGGGTGCGGTTCAGTTGCACGGGGCCTTGCCGAACTCGAAGCTCATCGAACCGGAGAACTGCGGCGACTTCCCCGCCTTTGACAACCCCGACTCGGCTGCAGCTGCGCTGAACCTTTTCATCGCCGAGTCAGGTGGTTCGATAGATAATTTCGCCGCCTCAGAGCCAGTCGACCCGAAGTCTTGAGCGGATAATTTTCTGCGTCTGTTCCGGTCACGAAGATGGCAGTAGTGGCAATCCATCAACACCGACGTGATGCCGTTCGAGCGTCCCTGCATCCTTGACCGTGACGTAAATATCGCCACTAGCCGTGGGACCGAACGCGACGTTCGTAGGCTGATCTCCGCCAACCGGGATCCGCTCGACGACCGTTCCGCCTTCGTCAACGACCGTCACGTCGCCCTGCCCCACGACGGAGCTGTACAGAAAGCCGTTTTCTCCGAAAGCAAACCCGTCACCGCCCCTGAAACCGCCGTTTCCTGCCGGTTTTGTGTGGTCGACCAGATCGGCGAAACATTCGCGAGGGCCAGGACTTCCGTCGTCGTTCCACGCATATCGGACGATCAACCCATCTGCCGTCGTGGTCACATAAAGAGCATGGTCTTTGCCGAATGCGATCCCGTTGGCGAACGCCAGCCCATCATCCAACACCACTGCCGAGCGGCTTGATAAATCGATCCTAAAAATCTTGCCGTCGAACGGGTAGTCTGCGCGGTCTGCCTCAGGCACGTTCTGGAAAGTGTCCCGTCTCACACCGGAATCGGTCAAATACAGAGCGCCGTCAGGGCCAAATGCAAGATCGTTCGGGAAAAGAAATTCGACGCCGTCTCCTTCGGTCATCAGTACATCGACCGAGCCATCGAGTTCGACTCTGAGCAGGGATGGTGGGTTCATCGACTCAGCTACCAGCAGCGAGCCGGCGGAATCGACCACCATGCCATTCGGCCTTCCTGTCCGGGTAACTACTTTTTTAGTTGTCCCGTCCGGAGAGATGACCGAGACATGCCCCGTGTCAGAACTCATTTCGACTACACCCCAACTCCCATCGGCGAGAAGGACCGGGCCTTCTGGCTCTCCCAGGCCACTGTGAAAAATTTGATTATTAGCCATTCGTGCCTGCTTCCCGGAGTTACCGTCCTTCGATTGTTCAATGCAATAACCGTGCTTTGCAGATTCTAGCCAGAAGACTAATGAGTTGAGTGGCGATCAGATGTGATTCTAACTAGCGCACCACGGCAGGTTCGGCTAAATACGCCGATGTGGCTCCAAACGTCACCTTCATGTACCTTTAGTCTGCTGGGCCTGGAACAATCAGGTGTTTGCCTGGACAGAATTGTTCGAACGGGCCAGCGTTTAGCACTGTGAGTGTGGCGGCAGTCCCGTAAATCGTGGCTGGGTCGGCATGCTGATCCGCTGTAATTCAGCGCAAAACTTACCGCCAGACGCACGAGGTGATGAGTTAGTGAAAATTCTATTTTTGCAGGATGTTCGTCCCACGGCCCGAGCCGGAGACGTTAAGGAAGTCAAATCTGGCTTCGCTCGAAACTACCTGATTCCGAAAGGGTTAGCGGTCCTGGCAACGGAGCACGAGCTTCGTCGAGCCGCTGGTCTTCGTCAGATTGCAGAAGACCGTCGATTGATAGAAGCGAAAGAGTGGCAGGACGTCGCCGACGCTATCAAGAACCAGAAGATCCGCATCGAGGTTCGGACAGGTCCGACAGGGCGGTTGTACGGATCGGTGACCAGTGCAATGATCGCCGCCGAACTCGGTAGATTGACCGACCGCGAAATCGATCGAAGAGGAATCCAGATCCCTGCGCCAATCCGTGCGGTTGGGGAGTACAAAGTCCCGGCAAAGCTCGTTGATGGTGTCTCTACCACGCTGGTGGTTGATGTAGTCGCAGACGATGCATCCATCGAACTGAACAAGCAGATGGAAGCCGCAGCTGCGCTTGTTACCGAGGCAGACAAGAACGTCCTGGACCCGTCATTCGAAGAAGTCCTGGCCGCTGCCGAGGCCAAAATCCACGCCGAGGCCTCCACAGGTGACGCCAGCGATGGCAGCACCAGTGTGTCGAGTGAAGCGGACGAAGATTAGCCTTCTCGTGTGAATTAATGAAGTCGATCGCCCGGTCTCATTGCGGCCCGGGCGATCTTTTTTAATCTCACGATTTCCCTGCAAATAGCCGAGTTGAACTGGGAGGTTTCCCGGGTGCGACAAAAGTCCTGAAAATGGGTTGGCTAATCTGCCGTTAGGGACTTCTAGATAGCGTTTCAATCAGGTTATAGTGCTTCGCACCCGTGCAAGCAGACCGACTACCCCCACATGATTTAAACGCCGAGGAATCCGTCCTCGGGTCTATTCTGATTGATGGCATGACGATCACAGAGATCGCAGGCTTTCTTTCGGCTAATGATTTCTATCGTGAGATCAACCGCCAGTGCTTTGAAGTCTGCCACGATCTGTTCCAGCGCGATGAAGGGATCAACCAGGTCACCGTCACCCACGAGCTGGAAAACCGGGGATTACTCGAAGGAGTCGGCGGTCCCTCCTACCTCTCACACCTCGTTTCGGTCACCCCGACTTCCGTACATATCAAGCACTACGCCAATCTCGTGCACCGCACAGCAACGATGCGAAGACTTATCGCAGCTGCGGGTGAAATCGCTGAAATCGGGTACAACGACGACCCGGATGTGGATGTAGCGCTCTCCGCAGCGGAAGACACGTTGTTCGGGATTCGACAGGGCTCGCAAAATCGAGATTTTGCACCGCTCTCAGATTCGCTGCTGCCCTACCTTGAGCAAGTTTCAGCCCTCGATCAAATCGAAGGCGAAAAAAGCACAGCCCCAATCGTGACCGGCTATAAACGGCTCGACGACCTGCTCGTCGGCGGGCTCCAACGTTCAGACATGGTTGTGCTTGCTGCCCGGCCTTCCATTGGTAAATCGATGTTGGGGCTGAATTTTTCGCTTCACGCAGCAAAGTCTGGATTCAAAGTCGGGATATTCTCGCTCGAAATGGGCCGCGATCAAATCGCGATGAGACTTCTGGCCGCTCAATCGCGGGTAAATATGCAGAAGATTCGCAACCGTATACAGTCGCCCAACGAAGAAGACCAGGTGATCAACTCGATCGGTTTGCTCTCCGACCTCACGATCTACATCGACGATACCCCGTTCCAGACCGTCGCCGAAATGCGAAGCAAGGCACGTCGACTACAGATGACGCACGGCCTTGATTTCCTTGTTGTCGACTACATGCAGCTGATCAACGGAGGGACCGGCAGCCGTGACGGGAATCGTGCCCAGGAAGTTTCGGAAATCTCTCGCCAGATGAAAGGCATGGCACGAGACCTGCACATCCCGGTACTTGCAATTTCACAGTTGAGCCGTGCGATCGAGCACCGAACTTCGCACAGGCCAATGCTCTCCGACCTTCGTGAATCGGGATCGATTGAACAGGATGCTGACATCGTTATGTTCATTCACAGGGAGGACAAATTCACGACCGAGGAAGAATGGAATAAGTCCAACCCCACCCGGCCATTCCCGCGTGATCAGGCCACGCTGATAATTGCCAAGCACAGGAACGGTCCGACCGATGAAGTGGAAATGAGGGTGCGCGACTCCATCGGAATTTTCGAGGAATTGTCATTCCAGACCCAGTCTTCGCCCGCATACCCGTCAAACGCTGCCAGATCCGGGGTGACCCGGTGAAAAATGGATTCCCACGCGGGGTCCAGTTCACTCCAGTTCCTGACCCCCTGCTTGCCTCCCTGCTCGAAGAAATCGATTCACTCAGCGAACTCAAGCTCACGTTGCGTGTTATCCACGCTCTGCATCGTCAAAGAAAAGTCCCGTCCTCAATCTCTCGTGACGAACTCTATTCGGACCGCACAGTGGCAGCAATGCTGGGAGCGTCGGGAGAAGATTTGGAACTAGCGGTCGACGCCGGTCTGGCTGCTGCCGTCAACCGTGGGGTGTTTTTGATCGTGGGCAGCGAGAGTTCGACCGACCGTATTTTCCTGAACACAGAACCCGTAAAACGAGCGCTAGCAAGACAGGGTTTCGATCCCGAATCTGGTGCCGAAAGAGCAAAACGGCACGAAACATGGCCCGATACCGACGCTGCTTTGCCCAGGCTGAATGCGGTAACGTTTTACGAACAGAACATCGCGCCGATCACACCGACGGTGGCAGACAATATTCATGCGGCGCTCGAACAACATCCGGAAGACGAGGTTCTTCTGGCGATACGTACCGCGGCCGAAGCAAATGTTCGCAGCTGGAACTACATAGCTGCAATTCTTCGCCGCTGGGCGACCGAAGGCAGACCCGAGGAGCTTGATGATGAAGGGGATGGAACCACTCGACGAGATCTTCAAAAGGATCGGTCAGACGAGTTCTATGAGGAATACCTCAAGAGACAGCGAGCTCGAGGAGCCCACTAACTCCGAAATCCACTGTGAACTGTGTGACGACCGACGGTGGTTTGTTGTCGCACCAACAGAAGATTCTCCGGCAGCAGCGAGGACAGTCGTACCCTGCAAGTGCCAGGAGCGAGTATGGGGTGTCAGGTCCTCCGATCGAATCAGACAGTACTCCGACCTCGGCCCTCTGGAGCGCCTGACGTTCGACACCGTCGAACTCGGCACGCGTGATACTTTCTCGGATCCATCATCTTTCCGAGAGGCGTATCACGCCGCACAACGCTTTGCTACCGACAGGCAGGGCTGGCTGGTGTTATCGGGCCCCTCGGGGACCGGTAAAACTCATCTGGCTGCCGCGGTCGGAAATGCCCTTGTCGAAGCCGGGCAGCCGGTTCGGTTTGTCTCTGTCCCCGATTTGCTGGATCATCTGCGTTCTGCATTCGATCCCGCTGTGGGCGCCCAGTACGACCAGATTTTCCTCCAGGCCATCGAAGCTCCTCTGCTGATTCTTGACGATCTCGGTGCTCAGTCGTCGACTGCGTGGGCGGATGAGAAGCTGGATCAGATCATTACTCAGCGGTACAACCGCAGGCTACCAACGCTGGTCACCACAGGTTTTCGGTTCGAAGAGTTGGGTGATCGCCTGCGAACGCGCCTTGGTGACCCGTATTTTTCAACTGTCATACACATCAAGGCCGGGAGCAGGACTCCCGACTCGAGTGATTCCGGGCTGGGAGCACGTCTGGCCGAAACGATGACATTCGACAGTTTCAGCACGCGTGGCGCCACCGGAGCTACAACGGCGCAAAAACGATCTCTTTCGGAGGCATTCGAGGCCGCCAGGGTGTTTGCCGAACACCCCTCCGGTTGGCTTTACCTGGCTGGCCCAACTGGAGTCGGCAAGACCCATCTTGCCGCGGCCATCGTCGGTGAAAGCATCAAACAGGACAGGGAAGTTCTTTTCCGATTCGTGCCGGACCTGCTGGACGACCTGCGGCGGTCGTTCGGCCCGGCCGGGACCAGATCGTTCGATTACACATTCAACGCCGTTCGCGATGTGGACGTACTTGTGCTGGACGATCTTGGTGCAGAGGCATCGACCGCCTGGGCCGAAGAGAAGCTCTACCAACTGATCGTCCACAGGCACGACGCGTTGATGCCAACTGTGTTCACCAGTCGCACGGCGCTCGAAACGATCGGTGGCGCCGAATCTCGGATTACCTCCCGGTACTCTGAAGCGATCGTATCCAGGCTCAGTGACGCGAACGTTGTGGCCGAGCGTTATCTTTCAGCACCTGATTTTCGTCATCGCGGTTCGGCACCGAGACCCGGTGCACCCCGTGCGAAGTCGACTCGCAGGTGACGTTCGAGTTACCTGACACCGACGACTGTGTATTCTGTTCGATCGTCGCCGGTGACGCCGAGGCGAAATGGGAAGTACATCCCGGGCTCGGTGGACCGCGCGCTGTCGGAAGTTCCCATGACCCGGGCGTTGTGTGTTTTCACAACCAATTGAGATGGGCACGGATCATGCTTCTGGTCGTTCCGACCGCGCACATGACACAGATGGAGTTATGGTCATCCACGGTTTTATCCGATGCCGCTAAGCTCGCAGTCGAAATGGGCGACAAATACTGCGCCGACGACGGTTATCGAGTCATTTCCAACTTTGGACGCGTCGCGCACCAGAGCCAGGCCCACGGTCATCTGCACGTGGTGTCAGGCACTTCCCTGCCAATCAAGGGGGCTGATCAAGTACCGTCTACTCCCCAACTGGGTGACCTGCGAAAGCGACTCGATAACTTTCTCGTCAACGAATATCGCGTAGACGAAACTCCGTTCGCCGTAGGGATTTCGCCTGAACTGCAAACTTCTCAGCGGGACCTGTGGCAATCGGGAAATATTCTGGACGCATCTCAGGCTGCTATGCGAATCGCCAGCGAGCACTCCCGAGAGGGATTTCGAATGATATCCAGTTTCGATCCCCGGCCCTCCAGCGGGTCGCCGTCCGGAAATACTGTCACAGACAGGCCAGGTGAAAATTCGGCTGAATTGTTCTTGCTTGGAGGCGGTCAACTGGGCCTTTACATCTGAGCATTGCTCGTTCGGCCCAGCGGCGCATCACACATAGCGGGCAATCGCCATTGAACCAACCGCAATTACGACAAGCGTCGCGTTGACATATCCGAGTAGCGATAATCTCCGCCGGAACAGGGCGACTTGCGTTTCGTCGGCATTCCCTGCTTCCAATCCTCTCCTGAGCTTGGCGGTCGCGGCTCCGGCGAACCCCGACACGAAAAATGCTGCCAGCGACGCCAGCAATCCGATCAGGATCATCGTGCCCCACCCATCGGTACCAAGGTCCGACATGCTGCGACTGGGAGTCATCGATATCAGCGCAAATCCCGACGCAATCGCAGCCACAGCCGATGTAGTAATCCAGAGGCTGTTCAGCTTGCTCGTCCTGCTGAGCAACTGGCGCTCAAGCTCGATCGGTCCGGCCCGCAGTCGCGGATCGAGCAGAACTGCAAGGTATATCGCCGCCCCGACCCAAAACGTTCCAGCGATGATGTGAACCAGGCGGACGACTATGAGCGGAAGATCCAATTCAGTCCTGTCTAGACGTGTTGGGCGAGTGCCATAACTACTACAGCTGCCGTAACAAGGACCGCAGCAATTTTTGACAACAACATCCCACGTTTTTGCAAATTGGCGATCTGGCCCGCCTGTTGTGGCGTGGGCGGTTGTCCGGCGAGGCTTGCGCCCAGGTCCATCATCTTTTTACTTGTCAGCCCGCCAATCGTCCCGATCGCGTAACCGATGACCGCGAACACGAACCCGAGCCAGATCATCGTGCCCCAAGGGGTCGACCACAGAAAGTCGAACAGGGGATCTCGTACTCGGAAAGCCATGATCACGCCCACGATCATCGTCAACCAGGCCGACGAGTGAAGCAGAATCAACAACCGCTTGACGGCGTTCCGCATCACAGCCCGTGAGTGGGGGGGACCTGTTTTCGCGAGTGCAGGCTGTAATACAAAGGCCAGGAATATCGCGCTGCCGACCCATGCGACACCGGGCACGATATGTAAGAGCCTGAGTGTTACGATTTCTGCGTCCATAGCCCCCTCAATTCTCGCCGAACGACGTTCGGCATTTGCCGTTAATCACGCAGCCTACCATCTAGGCTTCGCATAGTTAGGAAAGTTGTAGCCGGTCCACGACCCATCACGCGGTTTCGCTTTTGGGTCTATCGACAAAATCATATCTCTCCTGTTATCAGGTGGACCCATCTTCAGCGCCTCATGTCGCTCAGCCAGGGCGTCCTCGTCTATCTCCACCCCGAGCCCGGGGGCATCGGGGACTTCCATGAAGCCGTCCTTGAACTGAAGTTTTCCGCCCTTGATTACATCACCATTCGTGTCAGTCCATGGATAGTGGGTATCGGCCTGGAAATTCAATTCTGGCGTTGCGGCGCAAGCGTGAAGCATCGCGGCCTGAGACACGCCAAGTGAATTGTTCGAGTGGCCAGAAAGTCCCCAGCCCATTACCCGACAGAGCACACCCGTTTCCTTGTAGGCAAGTATTCCGCCCCAGTGATGGTGATCTCCGAGAATTACATCGATACCTTCCAGTTTGGTGTTGGGCTTCACGTGCGCGAACGCCGAAACGCACATGTTGGACGCCGTAGGAATGCTGGTGTGCTTCTTTACCTCGGCGTGATCTGCAATCGAGTTGGTGGGATCCTCAAGATACTGTGGCTCGTACTGCTCAATCGCTTTTGCAACTCGAATTGATGTCTCGATGGTCCAGACTGCGTTCGGGTCGATTCGAATCTCGTACCCATCCTGTTTCGGAAAGCGCTTGCGCAACAGTCGGAAAGTCTCGATATCGACATCCGGATGAAAGAATCCGCCTTTGATCTTGAGCGCCTTGAAGCCGTACCTTTCGACGAACTCCTCTGCCTGCTGCACGAAACCCTCTGGATCGAGCGCCTCACCCGTTGCAACTTCACCCTGGCCGTTCTCGTCGGCAAACTTGTAAAACAGGTACGCTGCCCACTCCACCCGGTCCCTCGCACGACCGCCGATGTAGTCACACACCGGAAGTCCGGCCTGCTTCGCAGCTGCGTCGAGCATCGCTGTTTCGACCGCCGCCCATGCTCTTGGCGTGCCCTTCCACAGCAATCGGGCCTTCGTTATCTGGCGTGGGTCGTAGCCCTCGATCCAACTCCGATTCGCTTCTATCTCAGAACTGACATCGCTTGAGGTCTCACCGGCACCGGTGAATCCGTCCGGTGTCTCAATCTGGACGATCGTCCGGATTCGATACGACTCGTGAACACCGGTGCTGTTCAAAAGCGGTTGGTCGTGGGTCGCAACCGGGGTCGCAAGTAGTTTCGATATTTTCATTGAATTGAACTGTAAGATACAGATAGCTGGTCGCGGAACCGGCTCCGCGTTCGATCGACGGGAGGAATTTTGACACCGGCAGGCAGGATGTCAACGCCTATTCCGCCCGCTGCCGTCGTTGACACGAATTTCAACCGGGCGCACCATCGCTCAGTCATTAGTTCCTGCTCATGCCGCAGGAAAAAACCTCCTTCTTCCGGTCTACAAGGGATTCGGCACCAGCCAGATGAAAATTACAAACGTCACAGTATTTCCGTTGGTCAGCCAGCGACCTGAACTACGTGTGGGCAAACCCATCCATCCAAGCTGGTGGGGATACGATCAGACGCTGATCAGGATAGACACTGAGGGTGGCATTTCCGGTTGGGGCTGCACCGGTGTGAGGTGGGAGATGGCGGAGGCCGTGATGAAGGTACTCTGGCCTCACCTGATCGGCCAGGACGCACTGCAACCCGAAGCGGTGACCGAACGCCTCCATCAGTGGACGTTCTGGTACGGCCGTGGCGGCGGCGTCACCAGCTACATAGGAGCAGTTAACCACGCACTCTGGGACATTCTCGGCAAGCACACAGGACTCTCGATTTCGAGACTGTTCGGCGGACGTTATGTTGAGAAGCTGAAACCGTATGCGTCCATGCTTTTCTCGTGGCCTGTCGACGAGATGGTGGAGAGTCTCGAATCGGGACTCGAAAAGAATTTCAGGGCGTTCAAGCTGGGTTGGGGCACGTTTGGTCGAGAGAGAAATCTCAGACACGATGAAGAACTGGTAAGGACCGCCAGAAAGACGATAGGAGACGACTCCGAGCTGATGGTTGATCCGGGTGGTTCCGACGTGTTCTGGCATGGCGACTTTAAGTGGGCAGTCGAGGCCGCAAAAATGCTCAAGGACTACGATGTCAGTTGGTTCGAAGAGCCGCTACGAGCAGACGATATCGACGGCTACAAACGTCTCACCGAACTTTCTCCGGTACGCATCGCCACGGGTGAAGTAATACGAGGTCGCCTGAATTTTGATCCATTCATCAACGAAAAAGCGTGCGACATTTTGCAGCCAGACCAGACGATCTGCGGTGGCCTATCGGAATCTCGAAAAATATGGCAGGGGGCGTACGACAACAACGTGCAGGTCGTAATGCACGGCTGGAACACAGCGGTCGGTGCAGCTGCCGACCTGCAACTTTCAGCCTCGATGCCAAATGGCCGTTATCTCGAATACTGGCATCCCGCACCTTATGTAAGTGGAATACTTGCAGAGCCAATGCTGCTCGATGAAGATGGGATGCTCCCGATCCCGGATGGGCCGGGGCTGGGCATCGAAATCGACGAAGATGCGGTGCGTGCGCACGGCGTGGGAGCCGAGGATTTTGGCGCTGTTCAGTAATCGAGAATACCTCGCGGACTAACTCTGTTGGACCTGGTCGACAATGACATCTTCTCGGGCGGACTCTGATCAGCCCGAATACTCACTCAATACACGGAGAACTTGATGGCAATCAACGGCAAGTGGCAATACGAAGACCTGACCTGGCCGGAAATGAACCAGGCCGCTGAAGCGGGATTGATACCCGTTCTTCCGGTGGGAACGATGGAGCAACATGGCCCCCATTTGCCAGTCAAGATGGACCGCTGGACAGCAACTGAAGTAGCCCGGGCGGCAGCCGAGCAACACTCGGACCGATTGCTGCTAATGCCTCCGGTGGCATACGGTTACACGACTCACGTGATGGACTTCCCCGGATCCGTCACCATCCACTACGAAACGTTCATTCGCTACATAGTCGACATTCTGAAGTCGCTGGCCTACCACGGGTTCAGCAGGATCATAGTGATCAACGGCCATGGCTCAAACATGCCTCCACTTGACCTGGCTTGCCGCCGTGCAAATATCGAGACCGATGCGAACATCGCCCTCACCTCGTGGTGGAATCTCACCGCAGTCGATCCTGAATTCATGAAAACCTGGCGCGAGTCTGAATTCCCCGGCGGTTGTGCACATTCGGGCGAGGCAGAGACTTCGATGGCACTCCACATGAACGCCGATCTTATCCAGATGGACAGGGCAGTCAACGAAAAAATCAAGTTCCACGAACACAAGTCACCATATCAATGGGTTGATCTCTGGGGCGCTGGGCCTGTATCGGTTGTTTCTTGGACCAGTGAGTACACCGACTCAGGTGTATGCGGTGACGCACTTCTGGCCAGCCCCGAAAAAGGCAAGATGCTGTTCGACGAAGCGGTGAAAAACTTGATCGGGTGGTCGGACGAGTTCTACTCACGTGAAGTGATGACTCGTAAAGATCATCATTCGGCGCAACCGCTTTCAGATCTTCCCGGGTAACCACACACTCGAGTATCGCTCCGCCATAGCAATTACGAGAGGTGAGCAGGACTTCGTGGTGAGCCTGCTAATCGAAGGTGATACCGATCTTGACAGCACGGTCAACGCGATCGCGGGCTGTTTCAAATGCTCGGTCGATCTCCGAGATGTTCACACGATGCGAAATGATCGGTGCAACGTCGATTTCACCGGAATCGATCAAGCGCACCGCTTCACGGTAGCTTGTCAGTCCTTGTTCGTCCTGCGACCCAAACACGGTGAACGCATCGGCTCTGCTCCTGAACATTTGCGAATAGTCGAACGGTACAGGTCCGTCTGACTCGGGCAGGCCAAACAGCACGACCATGCCTTCGTTACGCACGAGGTGAAATGCCTGCGATAGCGTCGCCGTGGATCCGACAGCCTCAATCACGAGATCGGCACCCATACCATCGGTAAGATCTTTTACCGCCTGTGTCGCCAGTTCGCCCGTCACGTCGATAGTTTCGTCAGCTCCGTATCTAGCTCCAATGTCCCGACGCCACGAGAGCGGCTCGATCGAAATAACCTTCTCCGCTCCAAGTTTTTTCAGGGTGAAGTTCCAGAACATCCCAGCGCTGCCCTGCCCGACCACCACGCAAGTCCGGCCTGAGAGAGATGTCGGGAGACGTTTTGCGGCGTAAACAACCGTTCCCAGTTGCTGTGCCAGCGCGACCGAGTCGATATCGACATCCGCGTCGAGTTTCAGCACGTGAGCATCGTCAATGGCCTGATAGTCGGCGAAACAACGGGAATTCCAGATGTGGGGTGTTGTAAGCACCAGATCGCCTTCAGCGAACTTTTCCGAACGAGATTCCACGATCTCGCCGACAGCTTCATGACCCGGATGGCCGGGGAATGCCGGAAACTCTGGCACCGCCCAACCGGTAATGACCATGTGGAGGTCGCTTCCACAGATCGAAGCCGATCTGGTCCGGACCAGGACTTCGCCGGCATCGAGTACGGGGATCGCGACATCCTCGCAGTGAACCACCCCGCGCTGGACCGCGACAGCCGCCCGCATCGAACCCTGGTTCCCGCGTGGCATCAGGAATAAGATGCCAGTTCGGTGCCGTGGGCCATCCACATTTCGTCGAACATCTCCCGTATCTCAGAGAGCGAAAGAACAGCCGAAGTGAGCGGATCCAGGGCGATCGCGTGGAAGGCAGCCTCGCGGTCCCCGTCCAGGATTGCCTGGGTAGCCAACTGTTGGACAGCCTGGTTCGACCGACTCAACGCTGCGAGCTGTCCGGGGATCTCTCCTACCGCCATGGGATGAAATCCGAGTTTGTCGATAAGAATCGGCACCTCAACGCAACTCATGTCCAGCAGATTGTCGATCAAACCGGCGTTTGGAACGTTTGCGTTGATTGTCGTCGACCGGCCAGTCTCCATCGCTTCGATAATCCTGCAGGCATATTCCTCTGAGCGCTCGGCCGTGAGTCGTTTGTCCGAGTTTGCGTCCTCCAGGAGTTGTGTGTAGTGATCGTCGACCCGCGCAGTGCGTCGTTCGAGATCCTGCCTGATCTGATTGAGATTGAACTCTTGAATTATTTCTTCGTTGTGGCGGAAGTACGGTGTGTATTCCGACATGTGCCTTGTCGACTCGGTAACGAAATACCCGAACTGCCGCATGATCTCAAATCGCACCGTGTCCCGTGAAAATATTTCCGGATCTTCCATCGCTTCAAACAGCTTCGGGTAGGCGTCAACGCCGTCCTGCTCAAAGCGGAGGAACCACGCAAGATGGTTGATGCCAGCCACCCATCCCTTGACCGAATCCCGTGGAGCGCCAATGTAGTCGGCCAGGTCGGCCGTGGTGTGTTGGACGCTGTGGCACAGACCCAGCGTCGGGACATCCGATGATTCAGCAATCGCCCAGCATGCAATGGCCATCGGGTTCGTGTAGTTGAGTAAGGTCGCGTTAGGCGCGACATCTTCGATGTTTTCGCAAATGTCCATCAGGACGGGGGCAGTGCGCAGGGCCTTAAATACACCTCCAGGACCAACCGTGTCGCCGACCGACTGATCCACCCCGTATTTCAGAGGTATAGCGATGTCTCGCTCGTAACTATCGCCAACCCTGATAGTGGTTAGAACATAGTCGGAGTCGGCCAGTGCCTCGCGCCTGTCACCGGTCACCTCGACCTCGATATTGGTGCCCGTGTCTCTCGCCAGTTTTTTTGCAAACTTCCCCATCAACTCCAGGCGCTGTGGATCAACGTCCATCAACGACACGGTCGAATCAGAAAGCTCAGGCACGCACACGATGTCCTGCAGCAGGCGCCTCGCGAATACTACGCTGCCTGCTCCAATGAGTGAGATTTTTGCCAAGACTTTATTCCTTACGTCCCGATAGGGGACTCAACGTGTCCACGTCCGGGCAAATTAGCATAGCCGACCTGTTTCGACCATGGCGTCCCCGCGGCCACGGGGATCGACTCTACGTTGCTCCAAATTCGGAAAGTATTGCCGATCCACGTTTTACCGCCCTCGCGTCGAAGGTCGCCCGGGCATCAAACATTCCGCCCGATAGATTAGCCGACACAAATGTCTTCGAGTGCGGGAGTCCCCGTCGGATTCTACGAGCGAACTTGTTCGGTTGCGGCTTGTCGGTAGAAACGAAATATGCGTCGCCAATTCGCATCACCTGTAGACCGGCTACAGCGTCTGACCGTGATTCAATCTCAACGTTCCGACGCTGTATGGATTCAGCGGCACCATTAGCTGCCTGTGTTGCCAGTAAAAGCCCCAGCGCATGTACATCCTGGGGCGTCCGGCCCGCATGTGAGGGATTTTCGTTGCCGTCCCACCAGTCATACGGCCGAATGTCGTGAGAGGGGGCCTGCGAAAAAAGCGAAATCCCGCCACCATTCTGTTCGAGGGCCCATGCGGCATAACCGGGGTAGTCGGCCGTCCACATCGTCCCCGGACCGGTGATTGTTCCGGGGCACGCAAAGTTGACCAGTCGGGCGATCCCATGACCGTCCGCCCCGTTAATCGCCAGCACAAACAGTGCGGCATTCCCTGGCCGACCCGGTCCATCTGAGAACGTCGAGACATCGGGCAGAAGCGTTGCGGTCGAGCCCATCGACGCCGGTTCGAGCGATCGTGCAGCGACAGCCGTGGCACCTGCGATCTGCTCGGGTAGAAACGCACGGTAGTTTGCATACTGTGAATCGTCTCGCCACAACGGCGGGGCGGTTCCATTTCCGGTAACCGTGAGCCAGACTGAATCGTTCTCGACTCCGGCCGAGGTTCCGGCGGCACGTTTGATCGCCTCAGCCAACCCGGTGGAAAGCCCCCACACATCAAGGCTTACTAGAACAGTCCGAACACCCTTCGATTCGAGAACAACCACTCTTGCCAGCAGGTCGTCCAGCACGCCCATCGATTCGCGTGCACCGAATTCCGGTCCGTCGATAGTAAATCCGACAGGAGGCGTAATTACAGCACGCCCGGCGCCGGCCATAAATAGACCAGGATCGGTCTTGCCAGCCATTTCTAGAACCATTCGCAATCCTGTTGTGTGCAAGGGCCGCAGTGAACGGCTTCGATATTACCGCTTCGCCCACGTCGTCCGAGTGCGAGTTTCACGGTTGGGTGGTACGCTCCACCTCACTTCTTGCTCAGTGGGTCTCCACAGTAACGAGGCAATTTCAAGGGGTTTCTTCAACATGGCAGGGTCTGATCGCTACGAAATATTCGACGCCGAATTCCAGCGCATCCTGGGTCCATCACCCCGGCTGGAACTTGTCGCTGACGGTCTTGCGTTTGCGGAAGGCGTCTGTTGGGTGCCGAACCGTAGCGAAGTGATCGTTAGCGACATCCCTAACAATCGAATCGTCAGTTGGAGCGAACGAAGCGGTTTTGGAGTTTTTCGTCGGCCGTCAGGTTGCGCCAACGGCAACACCGTCGATCGCGAAGGGCGTGTGCTGTCGTGCCTCACCAGGGAACGTACGGTAGTGCGGCAGGAGCACGATGGCAGTATGACCACGGTCGCCGATTCGTTTGAGGGTGGCAGACTGACGTCGCCCAACGACGTAACAGTGAAATCAGACGGCTCAATCTGGTTCACTGATCCCGATTACGGATTTCTGCACCCGGAACTGGGGCACGGTGACAAACCGGAACAGGGCCGCAATCGGGTGTATCGGGTTGATCCCAACTCGTTCGAAATCAAAATGGTCAACGAGGATTTTGACAAGCCAAACGGCATAGCGTTTTCAGCCGACGAATCGGTCCTGTATGTGGGTGACACGGGTCGCACTCATGGGGAATTCAGACCGCATCGAATGATGGCATTCGACGTCGTTGGCGCAGATCGCGACCGTCTTGCGAATCCACGAATTTACGCCGATATTGAACCGCACGTACCCGATGGCTTCAGGTCGGACGTCGACGGCAACATATGGGTAGCGGCCGGCGATGGCGTCCAGGTGTTCAATCCGGCGGGCGACATGCTCGGCAAAATCCATACACCCGAGGTCGCTGCCAATCTATCGTTCGGAATGAACGACCTACAGACGCTTTTTATAGGAGCGACGAGCTCAATCTGGAGTATTAGACTCAATGCGGTCGGCGCCAGTCGACCACCTGTCTGAACCCGATCTCCGCCCGTTGCAACGACAGACTAACCACAGAAAATCCTACAAATGATCGCAGTACCAAAAACCTTTACAAACCACCGGAACTCAACCCCTCCCGCGGAGTTGAGAGAGGGCGTCGAAGTCATTGACGACCGGTTTCTCGAACTGATTGATCCGGACATCCGGATCGAGAAGCACTATACGGGCTGTGAGTGGGCTGAAGGTCCGGTGTACTTCCCGGAAGGCGACTACGTGCTGTGGTCCGACATTCCGAACGATCGAATGCTGAAGTTTGCCGCCGGGTCAGGGCAAACCACAGTTTTCAGGGAACCGTGCAACAACACGAACGGTCATTATCGAGACCAGCAGGGTCGCCTCGTTTCTTGCGAGCACCGAGCAAATCGAATTTCACGGACCGGGGCCGATGGCACGGTCGTTTCACTGGTTGAACACTGGCAGGGTAAACGCCTCAATTCACCGAATGATCTCGTGGTGAAATCCGATGGGACGATCTGGTTCACAGATCCACCGTACGGAATTCTGTCCGATCGTGAAGGGAATCAACGGAGTTCAGAACTCGAGGGTAATTACACATACAGGCTTGACCCTGAATCGGGAGATATCTCGATCGTTGACAGTATTGGTGATCGACCGAACGGACTTGCATTCTCGCCTGATGAAAAACTGTTTTACCTTGCGAATACCGGTAAGCCCCAGAGCATCACGGTGTTCGATGTGAACAGCGATCGCAAGACTCTGTCGAATCGACGACTATTCGCGAAGGTGAAACCCGGCATGGCGGACGGCTTAAGGGTCGATGAGCGGGGAAATATCTGGACCAGCGCCAGGGACGGCGTCCAATGTTACACCCCGGCTGGCGATTTAATCGGCAAAATCCTTATTCCCGAGCAGGCAACTGCCAATCTCGTTTTTGGGGACAGAGACGGCCAGCGCATCTACATTTGTGGCGATACGTCACTCTATTCGGTGAGGGTAAAGGTCGCAGGATCACATCGTTACTGGTAGCCGTCTATCGAGGGCCCACCCAATATCCACCTGCTTGGCTGGCAATGAACGAGGATCGCGCCGAGAATAGATTGCATCGAACTTCGGTAACTGTTCAATGGGAAGCTTTATATGAGACTTGCTATCGGCGCGGATCACGGCGGTTTTGATCTGAAAAGTGAAATGGCGAAATTGCTCACGAATCTTGGCCACGAAGTCGTGGACAAAGGCGCTTTCGAGTTCGACGGTGAGGATGATTTTCCGGACTTTGCAGCACCGGTCGCGGCGGCAGTCCAGGCTGGCGAAGTCGATCGAGGGATCATCCTGTGTGGCAGTGGAGTGGGTGCGTGTATCGCTGCAAACAAGTATCCCGGAGTGAGGGCGGGGCTGTGTCACGACACGTATTCTGCTGCTCAGGGAGTCCGTCATGACGACATGAATGTCCTGTGCATGGGAGCACGGGTCGTCGGCGTTGCCCTGGCGGAAGACCTCGTAAAAGCTTTTGTAGGTGCCACCCTTGAATCACACCCGAGATTCCAGCGACGATTGGACAAAGTCGCCAGAATCGAGAGAGAGCAAATCGGCAGCAATTAGTGGAATCACTCAGTCCTGTTGTTCGCTTCCCTGGAGGAAGCGACTCCTGAACAGCATGCTGGTTCGCTGAAAATTGCCTGTACATGGCGGCGTGGTTGTTGAACTGAAAGGCCAACCCTGGGACAACTGATATGAACAACATCCAGAAAGCACTGAAAAACGGGCAGTCGATTTGGCTCGATTCGATAAGTCGAGACATGTTGCGATCGGGCGGACTACAGGAATTCGTAGACCTCGGGGTTACCGGTGTCACATCGAATCCATCGATTTTCGATAAGGCCATCGCCGACAGCGACATCTACGACGAGTCGATCCTCGAGTACGCAGAAGGCGGAGCTGATCCACAGTCCATCTTCGAACGATTGGCTGTCGACGACATCCGGGATGCAGCCGATGTCCTCCGCCCCGTCTATGACGGGGCGGGACGACGAGACGGTTTCGTGAGCATCGAGGTATCGCCAACCCTTGCCGACGACACCGATGGCACAGTGAACGAAGCCCATCGCCTGTGGGACGCAATTGATCGCCCAAACGTGATGATCAAGGTTCCGGGAACAGCAGCTGGCCTCCCTGCAATCAAGGCTTTGATTTCGGAGGGCATCAACGTCAACGTGACACTGTTGTTCGCCATCGATGCGTACCGCGCCGCGGCCAACGCCTATATCGAAGGATTGAGCGCATACGCTAAGTCGGGTCGCGGCAACACGGGTTCCGTCGCATCGGTCGCATCGTTCTTCGTAAGCCGGGTCGACACATCAGTAGACAATGCACTGCCTGAAGGGCACGACCTGCGTGGAAAAATCGGAATCGCCAATGCAAAGGCAGCGTATGCCGAGTTCGGTGAAATGTTTGATCGCAAGCTGGGCGGTGGCGGCTCGTTCTTCCCGCTACACACCACCGGTGCGCAAGTTCAGAGGCCACTCTGGGCATCGACCGGTGTAAAAAACCCCAACTACCCCGATACTCTGTACATCGATGGTTTAATGGGTCCCGATACGGTCAACACCGTTCCCGAAGCGACGATGAAGGCACTGCTAGATCACGGAAAACCCGGCGTCGAGTTGACCAGGGGTCTGGACCAGGCACGTTCGCAACTGAACGCACTGTCTGAAGCCGGTGTTTCACTGAGCGCCATAACGGACGACCTGCTGACAGCCGGAGTGAAAGCCTTCGCCGACTCTTACGCATCGTTGTTAGGTCGAATCGACCAGAAGTTGAAGGCCCTGACGGTTTAGCTCACGCCAGGGTCAGGGGAAGATAGCGAATTGACTGCTCTCCCAGGTCACCAACCAGTCGAAAAGGTGCTTGATCACCTCGTTGCAGAATCCTTTGCTACCAGGTTGTGGCGCCGGGATCCCACTCTCTGGCCCGAACCCTCACCGGGTGGGGACCCACCGGAGCTCACACTGGGCTGGCTGGACTTGCCGGCCCGGCTGCCCGATTTAGCCGAGCAGTTTTCAGGCCTCGCAGGCACGCTGGTGGGTGACGGATTCACGGATGCTGTAGTGCTCGGTATGGGTGGGAGTAGCTTGACCCCGCTGACACTGGGCGAAATATTCCGATCTGACGTGAATCGCCAGTCCCAGGACCCAGCACCCAGATTGCGACTTCACGCCCTGGACACCGTCAACCCGAGCACCGTGACCAGTCTCACAAATTCGCTTGATCTTTCCAGGACACTGTTTTTCGTCTCCAGTAAGTCCGGCACCACCGTCGAGCCGCTCACATTGGAGTCGCATTTCCGATCAAGACTGGCTGATCAATCAAACGCCAGGGGTGGACGCAGGAATTTCGTCGCACTCACGGATTCCGGGACTCCGCTATCTGAAAGAGCAAGGGCTGGCGAGTTCGGAACATGGGTCGCCACTCCTGAAGATGTCGGTGGTCGATTTTCTGGCCTGAGTGCATTCGGCATGATGCCCGCCGCGGTGGCCGGTCTGAATCTGCAGGCATTCGCCGACGAAGCAGTGCGTATGGCCCAACTGTGCCGGGCCGACACCACCTCGAATCCCGGCCTGCAACTCGGTGGGTTTCTGGCGGCGAACGCACAGACGGGTCGCGACAAGGTGACCCTCCTCACGTCGCCCGGTCTCGCAGCGTTTGGAATGTGGGTCGAGCAGCTACTCGCCGAATCGACTGGAAAAAACGGCAAGGGGCTGATTCCGGTCACGGGTGAAAAACTATCCCCTGCCGAAAAATACGGAAACGATCGTCAGTTCGTTCTGATCGATTCCGGTGACGATGCGTCTTCCGTTCGTGCGCTGTCGAGCGGACTCGTGGCGGCGGGCCATCCTTTGTTGATCATCGAGGTTCCTGCAGAGAACAAATATCGAATCGCAGGCGAATTCTTCAGGTGGGAGTTCGCGACCGCGGTTGCCTCTTCGCTCATGGGCATTTATCCGTTCGATCAACCGGACGTTGAAGCCGCAAAAATCAAGGCTCGCCAACTGCTAACTGATATCAACCAGGAGCTGGAAGTTGGCCCATTGGTCGACGCTCTAAAATCGCTCGCTGGCGTCTCACCGCCCGCTTATGTCGCGCTTATCGCGTTCCTGCCGGAATCGCCGCCGTTGACCGCCGAGTTTTCTGCACTCCGGTTGGCAATAACCGACGCGACCGGTGTTGCCACGACGTTCGGTTATGGACCGCGTTATCTACACTCGATCGGGCAACTTTACAAAGGGGGCCCAAAGAACGCAGTCGTGCTGGGCTTCGTATCAGGGAAATATGATGATCTGCCTGTGCCGGGCGCAAACTACTCATTTGGGCAACTGACCGTGGCACAGGCCGGAGGAGACTTTACAGTGATGGCGGAACAAGGTCAGAATGTTCAGCCCATTGCGCTGGGAAACCGTCTCATCGAAGAACTCGAGCACGCCCGTAATCTTGTATTCGGCTAAACCAGGACTCACCTCGGAGAGCATATTTTGACAGGCTCAAGTACCGAACTAAATCCTTTCTTCATCGTCACTCTCGACGATCGCGTGGATCTGTGCGCCGAAATACTCAAAGCTGAGGGCGAGCCTTCTGCGGCCGACCGTGAAGCTGCTGCTGACCTGAAGCGCATTGTTTTCGAAGGTGTGATGACCGCGATCGAAAACGGGCTTGCGAAATCAAGCGTGGGCGTCTGGGCTGACAGCGATCTGGGTGAATCGGTGTTACTCAGGGCAAGAGCAATGTCGATGATCTCGGTGTCGTCCCCGGGCAGCGGTGCCCACACACTCGGCAAACTGAATGTCGACTACACAGGCATCCAGATCGCTCTCGACCCGGATAGCCCGAAGGAAGTCCTCAGCGAGCTGCTAGGTCGCCTGAAAATCGTTTCTGACAGGGCGCGTGACGAATCGATGCCCTTACTTATCCAACTCGACGCGGTTCCCACGTCAGCCCAGATAGAAATGTACGGTAGCGTGGCGGAAGCAAAGTCGGTAATGCTACTGATGGCCATTCAGCAGTTGCAGGATGTCGGGGTCGAGCCTTCGATCTGGGCATTTGAGCCGGGAGCCGACGATACGTACACAGCGACGTTCGCTGCTCAGGCTCGTCTCGACGATCGTGCAAACACAAAGGTCCTTCTTGCTGCGTCGGTAGATCTGGCGGCCGGACAGGTTGGGTCTGCTCCCCCTGAAACCGAAAAGCATGTCGTCAGGGTTGCGGCACACACTCCGGGCATAGATGGTGTACTGATCGGCCCCGGGGCCTACTTCCGCCAGTTGGTTCAGTTCAGCGAAGGACTGATCGACCGCGGCGAAGCGATCAATGCCATAGCGTCTCACCTGAACGACGTAGACGAGATATTTGAAAAATCTCGATCTACCTCAAAGGTCTACTAGCCGCGGCAAAAGAATGGCGGCCACCTCTCGGATTCGTGCGTTCATATTCGATCTCGACGGGACTCTCGTTGAGACCGAGCAACTCAAGGCACAGAGTTACGCCACTGTAGTGGGTTCGCTGACCGGAGCCAATTCACCGGATCATCGCGCCGTCGAACTTTACGAACGAATCGTCGGTTCAACAGATGAAATGGTGTGCCGCCAGATGATTGAAGAGTTCGACCTCACCAGCGCGCTCGAGCCTCTCCATGGTGAACCGTGGGTAAACCTGCACCAGCAAAGAATGGATGAGTATCGCGGGAGCAATGGCACACCCGAAAATCTTCGAGCGAACGTCTACTGGCACAGCGCCAGTCTTTTGCGTGAACAAAAGTCGATAGGGCGGATTGTCGCCGTCGCAACTTCGTCGTTCACCGATGAAGCGAAAAGAGTGCTCGACGCCATCGGTCTCAGAGTGTTGTTGGACGGTGTGGTCGGTCGGGATGCTGTAACAAATCCAAAGCCCGACCCCGAGATCTATCTCTACATAATGGATCGGCTGGGCGTTGAACCTGGCGAAGTAATTATCATCGAGGATTCCCCCATCGGGATCCAGGCCGCTTCGGCCGCCGGTGCTGCATGGATTTGCGTGAGCACAGCATTCTCTCGCCCTGCTATCGAGTCAACTTCATGGATGGACGAGCAGTGGATCGTCCACGATCCAGCTAAACTCAACGAAACTGTTTCTCGCAGAATTGATTCAGTCGAACAAGCGTGATCCGGGGTGGCGTCCCGGTCGAATGGCAGGGGGGGAGCACCCAAATGATTCTCGGAATGGTCGGCCTGGGCCGGATGGGCGGCAATATGGCTGAGCGGTTGCTCTTGGACGGTCACAATGTCGTTGCCTACGATCCAAACTCGACCGCGGTCGCTTCACTTGCAGAAAAAGGTGCGACTTCGGCTAATTCACTCGAGAGACTCGTGGCTCAGTTAGATGCCCCGAGGACGGTGTGGGTAATGGTGCCCGCGGGCGACATCACCGAGCAGACCGTGAACGATCTTGTGGCTCTGCTCGAGCCGGGCGATACGCTGATCGACGGAGGAAATTCGAACTACAAGGAATCGCAACGCAGGGCCGACCACGCTGCCGTCAGCGGTATCGATTTTCTTGATTCAGGCACAAGCGGGGGTGTGTGGGGACTTGCCAACGGATACTGCCTGACCATTGGCGGTAGTCGAGAAGCATACGAGCGCAACAGGCCGATCTTCCGGACGCTCGCTCCGCCCGACTCTGACGGCAACCTTTACGTTGGTCCGAGTGGATCGGGTCACTACGTCAAGATGATCCACAACGGGATCGAATACGGAATGATGCAGGCATTTGCCGAGGGCTTCGAACTGCTCGCAGCCAAAGAAGATTTCAATCTCGATCTGGGTGCAATCGCCGAGAATTGGCGACGGGGTAGTGTAATTCGATCATGGCTGCTCGACCTCGCTGCAGACGAGTTGGAGCGCGAACCGAATCTTGATTCTCT
This sequence comes from Chloroflexota bacterium, assembly GCA_027623655.1. Lineage (GTDB taxonomy): Bacteria > Chloroflexota > Dehalococcoidia > Lucifugimonadales > Lucifugimonadaceae > Lucifugimonas. Next base: position 9,992 of record JAQBVG010000012.1, on the reverse strand, counting down.
GAGCTCCTACGTCGACGACTCCGGCGAGGGGCGATGGACTGTTGACGCTTCAGTCGAGCTGGCGGTCCCCATACCTGTCATCACCGCCGCGCTTCAGATGAGGTTCCGGTCAAGGCAGACCGATCCGTTCGGCGGGAAAATGCTCGCGGCAATGCGCCGCGGCTTCGGTGGACATGCAGTCAAAAAGGCTGGCGAGTAGAATTTCGACCGCTGCCAGAACTGACAATCAGTCTCCATTCGAAGCCGATGAGACTCAAAACAGGCAGCCCTTCCGAATAGAGTTCAGTGATGACTAACGCGAAGTTTCCAGCACCGCCAGATTACTGGGATGCAGAACCCCAGATGATGACTGCGCGGGAACTGCGCGAGGCCCTGGAGGATCTCTGGGAATGGGTCGACAGAGCTGAATCGGTCCACGAAGACCAGGCGCCGCCAATTCGGTTGATCGAGGACGTTCGCACGCTTATGCGATCCATAATCACAGAAAGGGTCGAAAGACACTCAGAAGAGCCCGGTCGAACGGCAGAGTAGGCCTTAACCTAGCAGTTGCTTGTACAACCTGGATTGACGGTCCCTGGCGGCGGCGTAAACGTCCGAATTCGCCTGGTTCGGTTCATACGTCTTCGCGATTCGAGCAGGGTACTTGTCGAGTTCGTCCCAGATACCAAGGGCGTATAAAGCGAGAATTGCGGTCCCGCGACTCGTGTCCTGTTTCTCGGCTGAAACACCCACAGAGACGCCCAGCACGTCGGACATTGTCTGAAGCCACCAGGGCAAATTCTGTATAGCTCCTCCACTCGCGATCACCTGATACCCGGACTTGATGCCCGGTAGCAACAGATCGGCGACCAGCGCGAATCGGTAGGCAACTGATTCGAGCATCGCCTGGAGAATTTCAATCGGTGTTGTCGACACCCTGATTCCATCGAACATACCGGTGGCATTCGTCGACCACCCCGTCGCCCGCTCACCCGCGATGAACGGTAGTACCGTGATCCCGTGCCGGGCAGGTTGCATCTTATCGAGGGCCTCGTTGAACTCTTCGATGCGGGGTAACCTCAGATTGTTCAAAGCCCACTGAACGATGTTCCCGCCCTCTGAAAACGAGCCGCCCAGGAGAGTCCGGTCTTTACCGAGCCGATACGCCCAGAGACCGTTCGGCACATCCGGTGCTGGCCCCTTGCTCAAGATTCGCATCGCCCCGGTGGTCCCCACCGTAAGGGCTACTCTCGACTGATCGACACTCCCACTGCCAACGTTGACTGCGGCGCCATCCCCGACCGAAAGGAAAAACGGCAGATTCCGAAGGGCCGACCAGCGCTCGCTATATTCCCGGATCAACCCCCGTTCCGGTTCGGTCCATGCCGAAAGTTCTGGAAGGTTCGATTCATCGATACCGAGTCTTCCCAGAAGGCCGGTGTCCCACGACAGTTCCCGGCGGTTCAACAGGCCACTCCACGAAGACACGCAGTAACTGGCTCTGACGTCTTGCCTGCCGAACCACACCGAGTAAATGTAAGTCGAAAGATCGACGTACTTGACAACTCTCGCCGCGACGTGCGGCTGAGTCCGCCGCAACCACCTGATTCGACCGGGGACGTATGACGTGTGCTGCATAACCCCGGTCCTGTCGTACACGACCGGGACGTTGAGTTCTTTTCTCAGTTGCTCGACATCAGGAGCCGATCTGGTGTCGGCATAGGTGTAAACAGGGGTAACAGGACCGCCTTCGACGTCCACACCGAGTACCGTGCTGGCCATGCAATCGAATCCAACTCCGGAAATCTCTGCTCCGAGATCACCGGCTTTTTCAAGCACCCGGTCAATCGCCTGCTCGACAGCGTACCTGATCTGATCTGCGTCCTCTTCGGACGTGCCATCGGAGGCAACGGTCTGGCTGTGTGGGACCGACACCTCGACTCCCGACACGCTTCTGGCACGGGCATCGAACAACCCGGCCTTCACAGACGAACTGCCGATATCGACCGCCAGAACAAACGGAGATTCGTATTTGGTCACGTCGACATCCAAATCGACTAGGCGACTACAAAGCTTTCGACCAGCGATTGATCGATCTCGATCCCCAGACCCGGTCTATCGGAAACCTCGAAATAACCATTCCTCGGTCCGTAGTTCTCGGCTGTGATTGCGTTCTTGATCTCGTTCGCATGGTGGCTGTGCTCCATGATCATGAAATTGGAACAGGACGCCGAGTACTCGACCGTTGCAGCAACCGACAGAATACCGCCGCCACCGACGTGTGGGGCGACAGGAATGTTATTGGTGTCGGCGATCGTTCCTATGCGGTGACCCTCAGTGATTCCGGTACGTGCGATGTCGTGCATAACGATGTCGTACGCACGGCGTTCGAAGGCTTCCCGCATCTCGTAGCGTGTTCGGCTCCACTCGCCGATCGCGACTGCCATATCGAGGGCGTCGGCCAGCCTGGATGCACCCGGTACGTCCTCGGGGACAAGCGGCGACTCAAGCCATGTGAAGTCAAGCTTTTCCAACTCGCGACCCAGCTTGATCGCACTTGTAACCGACTGGCGCATGTGCACGTCACACATCAGCATGATGTCGGGTCCCACTCGCTGGCGCACAGCGCGAGCGATCTCAGCCACGCCGGTCGCGTCCAGCAGCAAGTGCAGTTTCAGGGCCCGGTAGCCATAACCGACGTGTTCTTCGGCCGAATCGGCCACTTTTTGCGGGTCGGTGCCGCCCATCCCGGCGTAGAGTTTGACCCTGTCGCGGTAGCGTCCACCGGCGAGCTTGTGAACCGGCTTACCCGTTGCCTTGCCAACGATGTCCCAGAGTGCGATATCCGTGCCACCGATGGCGTCAATGTAGAACCCCGTCGGATGTCCACGCTCTCTCATCGCACCGTAATTTCGTGTCCAGATCGCCTCGATGTCGAACGGGTCACGACCCAGGATCAGCGGCCGCACCAGGTCGTCGACTATTGTCCGGGTCGTCTTCGGTGAAACAGGAGACTGCGCCTCCCCCCACCCGACTATTCCTGTGTCTGTCTCAATTTTAATGACGGTAGTTTCATGGTGCTTCGAGTAGATCGATGTGAACGCGGATTGATCGACAAAGTAATCGCCGAAGTCGATAACGGCCGGACGGTCTCCCCCCTCTGAATCCTCTTCCCGGGAGATTCTGATGGGGAACGCGGTTATTTCCTTGATCTTCAATACGAATCGTGCTTGCGTGGGTTCATGTAGATCTCACCCGTTCGCTACCCCGACTTGACTACTCGTTACCAATCAATTCAATACTGATCAACGCTCGGACGGGCAGAATACTAGGCATCCTGCATCTTCGCGGGGACCATCATTTCGTAGAACTCTATGCGCTGACTGATTACATGCTCACGGACTTTGGCACCGATTTCAGAGGCTTCCGGCACAGAGGGAACGCCTTCGCGGTACGGGCTGTTAATTACTTCGTCCGTCCATTCCATGTAGACCCGGTTGGTGTCTCCCGGCAGGGTCCCGCCGTTGAAGTACACTCGGACTTCCGAGCGTTGACCCGCCTTCGTGTATGCATCACCCTGCTGTTTGATCAGGGTGGCAGCGCGGCGTGCGCTTCCCGGCTTCACTTCGTAAACGCGTCTGATCACATACATTCAAGGTTCCTCTCGAGTGGGTTTTTACGGTGGAAACACGTTGGTACCGGCCAGCAAACGCTAGGGTACTAATATTGTGAGGCCTGTTGTTCGAACATGCGAACATTAGACCGGGACAAAGTACAGCCGAAGACCGGCCTTCGTAAACCGTTAGCCAGAGAAATCATCATAATTTCACGCCCCATCGGCAAGACCGGGGATATCATTCAAAGGTTGTCGCCAACCGTGGCTTGAGCGAACAATTTGTATTTCAATGGAGCAGTGGATGAAGATCGGGGCCCCCAGGGAGTCAAATCCCAACGAGCGGCGAGTAGCACTGGTACCCGAAACAGTCGAACGACTGGTCAAAGCCGGTCACGAAATCGTCATCCAGGAAAATGCCGGTGTGGCCGCAGGGTTCACTGACTCCGCTTATGCCCTGGCAGGCGCGACGATCGCACCGGAAGGAACCGTCGCCGGATCAGTCGAAGTATTCGTTCATGTCCAGACTCCGACACCCGACGAAATTGCTGCCCTCAAGAAAGGCACCGTCGTGATTGGCCTGCTAAATGCTCGTACCGACGCCGACGGTGTATCGGCCCTCGCATCTGCCGGAGTTACCGCATTCGCCATGGAGTTGGTCCCCAGGATTGCCCGCGCTCAGCGGATGGACGTGCTCTCGTCACAGGCGTCTATCGCCGGCTACAAAGGTGCGTTGCTGGCTGCCAACAGTCTCGGTAAATACCTGCCTATGATGATGACCGCGGCGGGAACGATTCCTCCGGCAAAGGTTCTCGTCCTCGGAGCCGGTGTTGCAGGCCTCCAGGCCATAGCGACGGCACGCCGCCTTGGCGCGGTTGTAGAGGCCTTCGACGTTCGCGCTGCAGCCGGTGAACAGGTCGAAAGCCTGGGCGCCAAGTTCATCCACCCTCCAGCTGCTAAAGATGCCGAAGGTGCGGGCGGATACGCTCGGGAACAAACCGAGGACGAGCAGATTGCTCAGCGGGAGTTTTTAAAAGGCCACATCGCCGCGGCTGATGCAGTTATCACCACCGCCGCAATACCCGGGCGCAGGGCCCCCCTTCTGGTTACGGAAGACATGGTTGAAGCGATGCGACCGGGAAGCGTCGTGATCGATCTGGCTGCGGAGTCCGGCGGGAACGTGGCCGGAACTGTCGCAGGTGAAGTCGTCCACGTAAACGGTGTAACGATCAATGGTCCGATAAACGTACCCAGTTCTATGCCATTTCACGCGAGCCAGCTTTATTCAAGGAACTTGATGGCACTTTTCGACCTGCTTATCGACCGAAAAGAAGGCACGCTGAATCTCAATTTTGAGGATGAGGTAATCGACTCAGCCTGTGTTACTCACAACGGCGAAGCACGCCATGGTCTGGGTGGATAACCGGTTGAAATCGTCACCGTGCAAACGGTCGAGACAAAGGAGTCTCAGAGCTAATGTTTGAAGCCGATGTCTTGATCGCGGCGCTGACGGTATTCGTTCTCGCCATTTTTGTCGGGTACGAGGTAATCACCAAAGTACCGCCCACACTGCATACCCCGCTGATGTCAGGGTCGAACGCAATATCTGGCATCGTGATCGTGGGCGCACTGCTCGTCGCCGGACAGGCCGACGGTCTGACAGGGCAGATTCTCGGCGCGGTCGCCGTCGGATTGGCCATGATCAACGTGGTCGGCGGGTTCATGGTTACAGATCGTATGTTGAAGATGTTCAGGCGATCGGGTGACAAGAAGTAATGAGTACTGAAGCACTGTTCGACATCAACGTTACAAACGTCGCCTACATCGTCGCCGCCGTTCTTTTTATAGTCGGATTAAAGCGACTGGGATCGCCCGCAACCGCGCGGAGCGGGAACAGACTGTCTGCGATCGGCATGTTGGTCGCGGTCCTTGCGACCGTAGTCGGAAACGACCTGGCATCGTGGGAATGGATCCTGGGTGGAGTGATCGTAGGCTCGGGTATCGGCGCTTATTCAGCGCGCAAAGTCCAGATGACAGCGATGCCACAACTCGTTGCATTGTTCAACGGGTTCGGTGGCGCTGCCTCTGCGGTCGTCGCAACCGCCGAACTTGTCCGCCTCATCGACCGTGGTGATGGAATTGCCGAAGACGTCTCGATCACCATCATGGCCTCGGTCATCGTCGGCGGCGTGACGTTCACGGGAAGTTTCATTGCATTCGGTAAGCTGCAGGGACTGGTTACATCCAGACCGGTTTTGCTACCGGTCCGCAATGTGATCAATGTGGCGCTGCTCATCGGCATGATCGCCTCGACAGTCTGGTTGATCGTCGATCCATCTATCACGCCGTTCTTGATCGCCGGCGCTATCGCACTCGCACTCGGCGTGCTTGTGGTCATCCCAATCGGTGGCGCCGACATGCCGGTTATCATCGCCCTGCTGAACTCATACTCAGGAATTGCCGGTGCAGCTACCGGGTTTGTTCTGCACAACGACGTGCTGATAATCGCGGGTTCCCTCGTTGGGGCATCAGGACTGATCCTGACCCGGATCATGACGAAGGCGATGAACAGGTCACTGGCCAATGTGATGCTTGGTGGCTTTGGCGTCGAGGATGGTGCTGCAGCTGCCGGTGGTGACGACGATCGACCGGTTAGATCGATTCAGGCCGAAGACGCAGCGACCATGCTGGGGTATGCCCAGTCGGTGATATTCGTACCGGGCTACGGACTCGCAGTGGCTCAGGCACAACACCAGGTCCGTGAACTGGCCGATCTACTGAAGGCCAGGGGAATCAGCGTTCGCTACGCGATTCATCCGGTCGCCGGGAGGATGCCGGGTCATATGAACGTACTTCTGGCTGAGGCAAGCGTCCCTTATGATGAACTGAAAGATCTGGACGAGATTAACGGGGAGTTCCAGCGGACTGACGTTGCCGTTGTAATCGGCGCAAACGACGTCACAAACCCTGCAGCACGCACCGACACATCAAGCCCCATTTACGGCATGCCGATACTGAACGTCGACCAGGCTCAGTCAGTCATCATGATGAAACGGTCAATGTCCTCGGGGTTCGCCGGCGTTCAAAACGAACTGTTCTTCCTCGATAAGACTCAAATGTTGTTCGGCGATGCGAAGGCCTCGGTCGAAAAGATCATTGCCGAGGTAAAAGACCTCTAGCCACGAGGCCCTCGTACGAATCGCATACTCCTCGCCTGGGTCGGATCCGGCGAACGCCATTTGCCGGAATAGCAGTCCTTCTTAGAACGCCCCGTAAAGATTGTCCGGCGGCTTTCGGAACTCCTTGTTCCACAATCCTTCAACGTGGTAGCGGGGTTTCCATTCAAGCACGCGCTTAATCTTTTCGTTGTTGAACTTGCGATGAGGCACGTCGGGGAATACAAAAAAAGTTTCGCAACGAGTCGCGAGTCGCTCTTCAGGTACTTCAACGGCGGCTTTAACGGCGGTCCCGCAGTCAGGCCATGCGGTGCTGAAGGGTGTCATATCCTGGTGATACTCCGGCCCGCCCGGTTCCATCCCGCTGAGGTCCCACGAGTGCTTCATGTTGTAGTACAGCAGCGTGATGACCTGGATTCCGTGGCGTTCACTGAAAACCCGGCAGATCTCCTGTCCGAGCGCCTTTGTATGAGCATAGAGCCTGGTTCCGGGCGCAGGCGGCATATCCGGGTTGAGGTCAAAATCCCAGTTCTCATACTGCGTTCCGGCCATCTGGAAATGAGGCCCGGAATTAATAACACGTTTTATTCCCTGCTCGCGGGCTGCAATCATCATCGCGTAGTTGCCCATTGTGTTTACATCGAACGCAACTTTACGGTGTGGACGTAGCACCGACAGATTAACGATCACGTCCATGCCTTCAGCTGCTTTCACTACGCCGTCGACATCATCTACAGAAAGCTTCAAATACTCGCCTTTGTAATCGGCGCGAGGTTCGTTGATATCCGTGAGCAGTATGTCGTGACGGTCCTTCAGAGCCCTGACCGTCCATGGACCCAGCATTCCGTTTCCACCGAGGATGAGGATTTTCATCGGGTCAGCCTTTCAGAAATTCCGGGGAGTAACTTTGCCGCGGTTTTAGTGATAAACCTCTGGTTGGGGACCGGGGATTGAACATGGATGTCCTGCCATTGACCCAGTTCCTTGCTCACGAGCGCCTCGGCAACCGCAGCACCAATCAGATCGAGTGAAATAGCGGCCGTGTCGTTTGCAGCGATTGTGCCACCCTCAACAAACGACCATCCGAACCGGAGATTGACCACCTGAATCAGCCGGTCTCTTGCGAACTCCTTGCATACCGTCTCGGCCATATGGGCACCCAGTAGGTCAACGTCCTCTGCAGGCGGGTCGGTACGCCATCTCTCAGTCACGACGAGGTTTTCTTCATGATCCTCGTAAAGACGCAGTGTGCTGACATTCACCAGCCGGGCGACGCCTGCATCCGAAGCTGCCCGCAGCAAGTTGTACGTGCGGCGGGTCTGGTAGTCCATCAAATGGACCGGGCTCCCCTTCTGGCCCTGGAAGCCGATATTCACAATGGCATCGATGCCCGCGACTAACTCGTCTGTTACGTCCTCATGACCGAGTTCGTTAGCCACAATTTCACCAGAGGAGTTAGCAGGCAGATCGGTCAATCGGAGCGTGTGCGCACCCGCCAGTGCCTTTGCGACAATCTTCGCCGTGTCCGAGGCAGCCGATGTAATCAGCACGTTCAATTTTCAACTCCAGGTCGTAGAAATGGTTCAAATCAACCCGACCTGCGCGTCAGGCTCGTAGATACTAACGCCGTGAAGTCGTCCAAGAACAACAAAATCAAAGATTTTTCCGGGTCGATTACTGTGGTATTCGCAGTGGTCGTGTTACTGGTCGTGGTCGCAAGCTGTAGTTCTGGCAGGGAACCTGCGAAATCTGTCGAAGCCAGTGACAGTGTTGGGATTCCGGGCGTTGCCTCCGGTGTCGTTTCTGAGGGCTCACTCCTGTGCCTCGAATGCGAACTCATCGATGTAATCGAAGTCGTCGACGCGAACACGGTGCGGACTTCACTGGGCGACATCCAAATGTACGGAGCGTATGTCCTGGATCAGCCATCTGATTGTGCCGCCCTGTCGCACGATCGACTCAGGGAATTGGTTGGAGATTCCTTCCGGATCGAACCGGGTCCAGCCGATAGTATCCGCAATGACAGTGACCACTTCTACATGTACACGAGTGCCGGCAAATCGATAGAGGAGGCGCTGGTGCGGGACGGTTTAGCCCTCGTTTGGAACCTGGATGGACAGCATATTGGCTGGTTCCTATTCAGAGATTCCAGCGCTAAAAAGCACGACACGGGGTGTCTGTGGAAGGGCTACAACGCATTCCAGCGCGGCGAACCCAGCGAGTTCCGCGTTCCCGGGCTGACCTACCCGAGCAACGAGCAAATCAAGGGGTCGAATTCGTCGGGTCAATTGACCTTGAGATGGCAGCAGATATCATCCGCACAGAATTTTTCGTGGGCGACCGTACCTTCGATCCCGGGTTCCAACTTGATCCAACCGAAATTCAAGAGTCGAAGTCTGTACCTCACCGTAACTATTGTCGGGGTAATTTTCGCGATCGTTCAATTCAACGCTTGTGGCGGTACCTTGGGCGATGAACAAAAATTCCCCCAGATCAGCGATTCGGGCCAGGTCATCAGCGTCGAGACACTCCAGGCAACCAGTTTCAAGGAGTCGAGTGTTTACTCGACAGAAGGGTTGCCGGGAGCAACATATGTTAGTTACGGGTTTCTCAGAGTCGGAAGCGGCGATCCTTATGAGTACGAGGTCAGGTTCTACGACTCACATCAACAGGCCGTCGAGCTGGGTACCCGGTTCGCTATAGAGGGCTCCGGCAACACCGCGATCCTTGATGCCGACGAGGCGACGTACAAAGATGGCGTCAAAAATAGGCGTGTGATCATCGGAAGTGGAGTTGGCGGGGGCGCTCGGAGTGGGATTGGCCCCAAATTTGGCGGCTATGCAGTATTCGAGAATATCGTGATGCTTTGCCAGGGATCAGATGAAGCGCAATCGATCGAAAGATGTGCTCTGCTGGCAAATGCCCTGGTCCCTGGTGCGTAGTCGATAAATCCCCCGTTCAGCAGAACGTCACCCCCACCCGTACTGACCGCGCTTTCTCTCGCCGCAGGACGTGGAAGCGGGGCAGGTCGTAGGATTTTGATGGATGACCGGCGCGTAGGTCGCATCCGTTGCATTCTGGGCCCCTCCCCGTCTGGGAGCGCTGAACCACGAAGTTCGTATACACCCGGCTCATCAATTTGTGATTGAATCAGGAGCGACCTTCGCCAGAGAACGAACGGGAGAACACGCCGTTCTCAATGCGGACGATGCTATGAGGCTAGG
>JAQBVG010000120.1 GCA_027623655.1 Chloroflexota bacterium | reverse complement strand
GTAGGCCGCGGTAGACCACTACAACTCCCCGGTTCAATCCGGCGCAAACGTACCGCAAGTGGCGGTGAAGGCTCCTGAGATGAACGGTGAACCCGTCACGGCAGACATCACAGAACGAGCCTTCGCCAAGGTCAACCTGACCCTGGAGATTCTCGGCAAGCGACGTGATGGTTACCACAATCTCGCGTCTGTCATGCAAACTGTCGATCTTTTCGACGAAATCAGCATTGAACGCACCGACGACATCGTAGTCAACTGCGACGATGACGGGATTTCTCCCGAATCGAACCTTGCGCTAAAAGCGGCGAACGTACTGAAACAGCACGCCGGCACAGAGTTCGGAGCGACAATCAATATTAAGAAACAAATCCCGATTTCGGCCGGACTGGGTGGCGGGTCGACGGATGCCGCTGCCACTCTGAGGGGCCTAAACAGGCTGTGGGCACTTGGACTATCCGTCGAACAACTGACCGAGATCGCGGCAGGCGTGGGGTCAGACGTTCCGTTTCTCGTCCGCGGCGGAACCGCGCTCGTACAGGGCAGGGGAGAAGACGTAACTCCGATCGCACCAGCCAAAATCCCGAAAATATTGATCCTCAGTCCGGATATCGTGCTTGCCGATCCCGCAGTCAAGACCGCTTCAGTGTTTGCTCAGGTGAATGAGTCGATGTACACCAGTGGAAATTTGAGCCATAAACTGGCGGCCCGAATTCGATCTGGTGGTGACTGCCCACCCGAGTTTTTCTACAACAAGTTCGGAACCATTGCCGAAGAATTGTTCCCCGGCTGGAATTCTCATCGCGACCAACTCATGGGCCTGGGAGCAAGCGACGTCGTAATGTGTGGAGCTGGACCGTCAATGTTCGTTGTGCCTCCATCCAAAGAACTCGGGACCGCCTGGCAGTTGTTGCTCACAGCAGTTCATGGCAAACGGGCGTACCTGGTCGATCCGGCACCGGCCGGAACGGATTTCTAAGTGGAAGAACCTCTAAAAACGGTTATCGCCGGAATGATCGGGGGCGCTCTGATGGGGATGGTGTTCGTCACTCACATGGCGCTACTGCTTGTTTACAGCCCTCCGGCGGCGTTGAGAGATCGGACGGCGGTCTCGAACGTAACCAGGCTAATCACCGTTGCTGCCTTAGCCGCGTATGGCACCTGGAACGTGCTTGCAATACTTATGTCATTTGCTGCCGAAGCCACACTGTCGGACGAATCGCCGTCGATATCGCTGGCGCCCAGCCCTGCCTATTTGTTCGCCGTAATTTTCGTCACATTGTTCCTTGCCATACCGGCCTTCGTGTTTTTTCGCGATCGGAAACGACACGTGATCGGCGAACTGATCGTTTTCGCAGGGATATTTGCGCTATTGATTCCGAACCTGGTCGTTGCTGTGCACCGCAGCTGAACCTGACCCGGCCGATTGCAGGGCAAACGAATTATTTTTCGCGGTTCCTAACAACTGCCAACCGGGTCTAGACTTGCCGTGCAAAATTCTTGAATCCGCATTTCCAGCTATATCGATCTCGGACTGATACACGCAGGCCAGCATGTCTGAACAACCTCAACACAGATTCGCCAATCGATTCGATGGAAAAGTTGCGCTCCTGACAGGGTCAGCCGCATCGGCGAAAGACAAACTGATCGGATTTGGTGGAGCGACCGTCTGGCGGTTCCTTGAGGAAGGCGGGCGCGGGGTCGTCATAACAGACGTGCAGGATGAGGTTGGCGAACAATCAGCCCGGCAACTGCGGGATGCCGGCCACGATGCCATCTACATGCACCTTGATGTCACTGAAGAGCAGCAGTGGGGCGAAGTAGTAAATCGGACGATGTCGCACTTTGGGCGTCTCGATATCCTGTCAACATCGCGGGAATTCTCGATCCGAAGTCTATTCTCGATATTGAACCCGCTGTCTGGAAAAAGACCATGGAGATCAGCACCGTCGGAATCTTTCTCGGAACGCGGGCCGTCGCGAAACCGATGGAAAAGTCGGGCGGGGGCGCGATTATCAACCTGTCGTCCATGGCCGCCAAGCAGGGCTCCGGAGCCTACGGTACGGCCTACTCTTTCTCGCGTGGCGGCATGCTTAATTTCACAAAATCGTCGGCTCTGCAGTTGGCGGAGCTGGGAATTCGGGTGAATACGATACTGCCGGGTTGGGTTCCACACACCGTTCACCGACTACCTGTATACCGACCCGGTACAGAGCAAGTTCAGGACCGATCGCGTGCCGCTCGGTCGTTGGGGCAAGCCGGAAGATATCGCCGCTGGCATCCTTTTCCTGGCATCAGACGATGCCTCGTACATGACAGGCGGCGAACTCCTCATTGATGGCGGAGTCAGCGCCGGGTCGTTACGTATCAAAAACCCTCGGGGTGAGGAATAGTTTCCCGCACTCGGGCCTGATCTTCCCTTTGGTTCAGTGCGTGTGCAGTGGACCATCTCCGTGACGGTGAGGCATTTTTGCCTGCACCGAGCCAATCGCGTCCGTGTAGACCTTTCGGATTGTCGCGTGTCGTTCCGCATCCGCCCGAGTGGCCAGTGTGTCGAGCCACTCGACCCCACCCTGCATCGTGGTGATCAGGTACTGGCCCAACGAAGCGTCAAATACGTCTGTGTTGCCCGCTTTCACGTAAATCGCCGAAGTGTGGGCAGCAAAATGTACGGGCCAGACATGCCATGAAATGTGATTGCTAACTGCTCGGGCTGCGATCCAACCGCTTCCGGGAAGGTTGATCTGTTCACTAATGTTGAGCACTTTCTTGCCAGCGTCAGTGGATTTCTGAGCAATGACCTTGCCGTTAAATACGATCTCGAGTTTGTTGATTGGCATTGCGCAAGTGGCGGTGGCCTCGACGTGCAAAATCCCGCCCGATTCAGGCAGCGCAAGTTCGTCGCCGGGTCGTAAACCCTCGACCGAGAAGTCCAAAAGCGGTCCGCTCGTGGTGTAGGTCCGTCCGGCCCGTACCGCGTCGCTCCACGATTCGTGGGTCAGTTCGCTATCACCGATGTGAGCGTATGTTCGAACCCCGCCGACCGGCATCCCGGCCGACATCTTGTCAGTCCCACCAACAGCAGCAATCCTGTATCCGCAGCTGAGAAGTCGATACCACTCGTGGACGGCGAATGTGTCCATCGTTGGGGCGTGGAAATCGCGGATTTCTAACCCGTCGACCTTTCCAAGAACGACCTCGGCGATAACTTCCGAATGCGGGAACGGGAAATGAGGGACGATTGCGAGTCCGCCTTTTGCGTGAGCCTCGTCTGCCCACTCGCTCATCGCTCGCACCGTTGGATCGCCGATATAGCCCTCTGTCGGACCACTGGTCGACATTGGGAATATCGGGGATCCAGTCGCACCCATGAGGCTTATATGGCCCATAAAGTGCTGGCGATTTTCGCTGCCCACCCAGACGATTGTTTCAGCCGAAGACGAACCAGACACGGCCCCCGTTAGATCGCCAACGTTTGTGTACAGGTCGCCCCACTGGGCGGCCAGCAGGTTGATTACATTGATGTCTTCGGCTGCCGCTTCAAGATGTGCGGTCTCCGGGGTGAGAAAATGTGTATGTGTATCGGCCGTAACCCAGCCAGACTGGCGCAGGTTTGAGTTCCGGTCGATCTTGATTTCGAGCTCTCGCTGCCCTGGCTTGATGCTGAGTTTCTGGCGAATCGGCTCAAACTCGAAACCTTTCGAAACCTCGACGTAAACGTCGCCGACGGGGAGTTCGCCCTGGAAAGTACCGTCGACGTACGCATACTGGGTATCGCCGAGGAGCAAGTCGGCTCCATAGTCTTCGAACCAGTTGTCGTTAACTTCGTGCGTGTGCCCGTACGGAGGAAAATAGCGACCGTCCGGCGACCGGAAATGGATGCGGGCCGCAGTTGGTTTGCCGGTGGTCGAGTCGATGATCTTGCCGTGGACCCACGTACGCTGCGAGGTAAGCACTTTTGCTTTTACTTTGCCATCGCTGCTCGTCGCGGCACCAGATTCAAGTAGTTTGCCGACTTCGATCTCAGAGCCGTCTACCGTCAGTGTCGCATCGGCTGAGGCAGTGAGGTCGATGGAAGCGGTCTTGATCGGATCCCGTGGCGCTTCGCCCCAACCACGCACAGGATCCTTCAGCCAATCTGCTCCGTTGAATTTCTGAATATCACGTTGCCGTGCTACGACGCCGAGATCGACTTCAACTTCGAGTTTTTCTGCCGTCCGGCCATTGCTGTCCAGTTCGATTGTCTCCAGCGGCAGGTGCCGCAGCGGGTGAACTGTGCCATCGAACAGGGTGATCGCCCCGATCGCGAGGGCCGCTGCACCTGATGATTCAATTCGAATGGACACTATATTTCTGGATGAATCCGGCAGTTCGAGAGCGTAGATCGTCCACGAACCAGAAGGAGTTGACCTTCCCGCTCGATCGTCCCTGGCAGCGGTACGGCCTGACAGAGGCGGGTCGCCGACCATGACACCCGTTTGCCATCTGCCCCATGCGTTGTCCGGGTAGGGGCCACGAAACGGCAAGCTGCTGAGTCCCTGGTGCTGGCGCGACACGAACCCACTCTGCATTCGGGTTTGGACCTGGTTTATCTCGAATCGGCGTCGAATCTTCTGACTGTGTTCGCTCCCGTCATCGAATTCGACGATGTAGTTAGCAATGTGTTCACCGGGTGCTGTCACAACGGGATTCAGGTAATCCGAAGACTGTCCGGCTACCGTCGTCGTCGCAATTTCATCGCAAAAATGAGCAAATACGATGTGCGATCCTTTACCGCCTACTTCAACCCGCACCTGGCTATTGCCAGCGAGTACGAGAAGGTCGTCACCGGGGTCATCAGCGAGGAACTTGAACGGCACACCCCAGTACCTCTGATTGCCCGACGGCAACTTTGCCACCGCTGCCGCGGTTTTCTTGGCCCACGGCTGTGGATTGCTCCTGGAACCGTTTGCTACAGAATCGAGCGCAACCGGCATGAACTTCGGCATGAGTCTTTTTCCGATCAGGTTATTTTGCTGGCGATCGCCACGACCGTTCAGTACTCGGCAAATAATGCTCCAGTCCCTTAACGCAAACAAGCCCCGATCGATATCAGGGCTTGCTGCATCAGGTTCCTGTCGAATTTTTGGATAGCGAACTAGTCGAGTGCTTCGACCTGCTTCTTGACTTCGTCGAATGGCGGTAGATCGGAAGGAACATTCGAGAGCCATTTCCACGCAATATTGCCGTCGGCGCCAATCACAAAGACAGAGCGTCGTGCGGTCGTGTAACCCGACATGCCGGAGAAGTCTGGCCAGACGACATCGTAGTCTGCAATGGTCGATTGCTTGTAGTCACTCAGGATTGGAAAGTTGATGTTGTTTGCCGACCTGAAGGCGCCATTTGCGAATCGCCCGTCAATCGATATCCCGAGCACATCTGCGTCCAGATCAGCGTAATCGGCAAGTGCGTCACGGAATGTGCAGAGTTCTTTCTGGCACACACCACTGAACGCGGCCGGGAAGAATGCGATCACCGCTCTCTTGCCGGCAAAGCTGCTCGAACTGAACTCTTTGCCGTCGGTATCTAGAAGTGTAAATCCGGGCGCTGTTGACCCAACTTCTGCTGCCATATTGATCTCCTATTCGGTGGGGATGCGCGGCCTTTTGGTGCGAACGCGCGTTGCACGGTTGACAAATTATGCCATCAGATCGGCTAGATAGACATAGCGATCTTGATGACGCCGTCCTGACGCAATCGGTACATTTCAAACGCATTCTGGGCGTCGGCAAACGGTACGTCGTGAGTTTTCAGAACACCGGGGTCGATCCAGCCGCGCTCTTTCAGTGCGACGATGTCGCGAATCTCCCGAACAGGTTCGTGGGTTGCGGCAATGACCGTTGCGTTCAGTTGGATGTTCTTGCCCATCCACTTGCGATGGTCAAAAGTCACGTTGGTCGGATCTACCAGGCTGAACGAAATTACCTGGCCACGGTCTTTTACCAGATCGACCGCTATTCCAAGACCATCAGGATTGCCGCTCGCATCGACAACGACATCGAAGTATTTGCCTTCGGTGATCTCCGCGGCGGCTTCAACAACGTTCTCATTGGAAGCGTTGATCGTGTGCGTCGCGCCCAGTTCCGACGACTTGCGACACCGATACTCTTCGAGGTCTATTCCTACGATCTGTTGAGCACCCTGCCGCTCGGCAATCATTGTAAACGTCAGACCAATCCCACCCTGACCGATGACGGCTATTCGCCGCCCCATCGGATTGCCCCAGTGTCGGGCCGAAAACAGCGCCGTGCCCGAGTGCTGGCACATCACCCACTCCGATAAATCGCCCCAGTCCGGCAATTTGATCAGGCGATCGGCTGTCTGCACGACCTGCTCCTGCATCCCGGCAACATCACGAGGAATCACGATCACCCGCTGGCCTTCTCTGTAGTCCGGGTCACGGCTCTCGACAACGACGCCTGCGCATTCATGCATTGGAGCTCCGGGTACGAATGGATAGTGCTCTTCGGGCAGTTCAGCGTCGTATTCGAGATAGATGTCACTTCCACAGATCGACAACGACTCAAGCTTGATCCGCACCTCGGCGTCTTCGAGTGGTCCGGGCTCAGGGACCTCTAGAAACTCGATTTTTCGGCGGGCGACAACTCTGGCTGCTCTCAAATTCTTCCTCCTGGACTCTCTCGGTCCAGTAATGGAACCCGATGCCAATATGACTGGAAATTACGAGGGCAAATTCTAACCGTGCGGCGGCGTATACTCCGCTCCAATCTGAGCCAATAGTTCCATTTACGGCCGATTTAAGTCAGTACGTGTGTAGCCCAAACAGGTATCCCGCTTGAAGATAAAGTTCGTCGAAACAGTGCGAGTTAGTGACCCTGCCGACGTAATCTGGGTTCGGATTCACACCGATACCGGGATCATCGGTCTCGGTGAAACGTGGTACGCCTCA
>JAQBVG010000119.1 GCA_027623655.1 Chloroflexota bacterium | reverse complement strand
AAGGAGTCGACGTTTCTTGCGGACTCAATGCCATTAAACAAGGTTGAGCGCTGAGTTCTGACAGAACCCTCGCATGGGGCCTGCTCCCATCGCCACTTTCGCCTTGAAGGCGGGCGAGTGGTTCCGCCTCGGTCTCCTGGTCATCTTCCTGCTCCTTGTTTACGGGCAACATCATGCCCGTTTAGAGCAGAGAATCCACTTATCCCCACTGTCCAGTTTTCCGGAGCCACCTCTCGTCCGAATGGTGCTTGTGCCTTCGTCTATGAAGTTGCTCGGTAAGTGGAACTGGTACCTTCCGGATTTTCTGTCATGGCTGCCGGACATCCGCGTCGAATCGTCCGTGGTTTCTGATCCTCGTACTATGACAGAAGCGGTTGGCAACTGAGGACCTGAAAAGCGGTCCTGTCAGATTTCAGAGCTTCTTCCATTACGGAGACAGCCTGAACCAGGACCGACTGCCCGATTTAACCAGCCAGTTCGGCCATTTGGGCCGACCTCTTATCGATGTAGAAATCTCTTTGCTCCGCGGCTGGAATATGCTCCCAACCTGTCGGCCAGATACAAAGTAGCTGCGTCGTCCGTCCAATGCGGCGCAGAATCGACTGGCGGACCCAAAGTTTCGGGATACGAGCATCGGGCAGCAGGCGTGCTTCAATGGACGATGTTCTCGTAACTGCCAGCCCGCCAGCCCGCCAAAACACTCTGTCGAGGTCTTGCCACATCCGTTAATCGACACCGGAAGATGTAACATCGCCGCTGAGGTAATCCTGATGGTGAGTAACAAAGAAAACGAAGAATATGGCCTACCCAGAAAATCTCACGAAGAGGCGGACGGTCCCTCCGGTACGGTCGTGTTGGGTGAAGGCGAGTATCGCTACTCGGTCTCTGGCAATAACTGGGGACAGCTACCCGATGGATGGTTCTACCGTGAAGCCACAGCCGTTGCTGTCGATCAGCAGGACCGTGTTTATGTATTCAATCGCGGCACCTGCCCAGTTATCGTGTTCGACTCAGACGGGAACATGATCGATAGCTGGGGAGAAGGCGTCTTCAAAAGCCCACACGGCATCTCAGTCGGTCCAGACGGAAACCTGTTCTGCGTCGACAACGGTGACAGCACGGTACGGAAGTTCACAGCTTCTGGCGAATTGCTGATGACAATCGGCGAACCAAATAAGCCTTCGCCACCGATGAGCGGAAAACCATTCAGCGCACCGACTCATGTGGCCGCCGACCCCAAATCTGGTGAATTCTTTGTGGCCGACGGTTATGCGAACGCCGTCGTACACAGGTTCAGTCCAGAGGGCGACCTTACTGCCACATGGGGCGAGTCAGGCACGAACGAAGGTCAATTCAATATCGTGCATAACATCGCCATCGATAGCCAGGGGCTGCTTTACGTAGCCGACCGAGAGAACCACCGCATTCAAGTGTTCGATAGAGATGGCGTGTATCAGACCCAGTGGGTGAACATGGCGCGTACCGCGGCCATTTATGTCGACACCAGGGGTGAAGAAGACATTGTCTACGTCGGTGAGTACTTCTCAGGCATAGGTCTCAACCACATGGGGACCAATCTTGGCCCACGGGTGACCGTGATCAACACCCGAGGCGAGATTCTCGCCAGAGTTGGCACCGAGAGTTACGGCTCGCAGCACGGGCGTTTTTTCACGCCACATGGCATCTCAGTCGATTCAAAGGGCGATATCTACCTGGCTGAGGTCTCGCACAGCGATTATGGCAAAGGCTGGCACGTACCGGAACTTCGTTCGATGCAGAAACTTGTGAAAGATCGGCAGTGACCGGCTCCGTCAAAACTCACAGTCGAAGCAGGTCAAATCTTCATGCGGCGGCGATTAGTTCAAAGTCGCGGAAAAGTAGAGGTCGGTGCTTGAGTATGGCCGCTGACCGCTGAAGTTAGCGGTTGTTACAGGGGCGAAAAGTCGGAACCGCCGCTGGATGGTCAGCCGACTGAGCTAGGTCGCAACCAGAGCGTGTACACGGCGATAGATCTGAATACGATGTCGGCAGCTGTCCGCGATGAAAACGAGTCCGTCGTTGGTGCTTTCCACAGCCGATGGACGCCAGAACCGCTTCTCTTGTTCGAACAGGCCGGCATTCTGGCGCCAGCCAGCCTGCTCAGGGTTCACATCAAGGAACTCCTGGCACCACTTCGACAATGTCGCGTCGCCAATCAGCGTCTCGTTATGAGCACCGTCCCCCGCGAACACCTGGACACGGTCGTTCCGCCAGTCCGCGACGAACACGGTACCGTCTGACGCGACGTGAACGCCGGATGGCCGGTCGAACTGGCCGTCATCCCGACCGCTGGAGCCCAATGTGCTCACCAACTCCCCGGTTGGCGTGAATCGCTGGATACGGTCATTCCGCCAATCTGCGATCCAGATTCCGTCTTCACGGTCAATGCTGATGCCCCACGGGAAGTTGAACTGGCCCGGCGCTGTGCCGAATGTGCCGAAAGAGGAGATGAAGCCACCATCCGGTGTCAGCTTCTGGACACGCGCGTTCAAGTGGTCGACGACATGGAGGTTGCCTTCTGAATCGATCGCGATACCGGAAGGTCTGTTGAACTCGCCGGGTCCAGTCCCGAACTCGCCCCAGCGGTCGACAAACTGGCCTTCTCTGTCGAATGCCGTCACGTTGTTCATGAACTCGTCGGTGACGTAGACACGGTCCTCAAGGTCGAGGGCGATCGCAGTGGGCTGCGTGGTCTGTCCAGGCTCGGTGCCCCAGCGTCCGAACTCGTAAAGGTATTCCGAATCCTGTGTTTGCACGCTGACGCGTACATCCTTGTTTCCGGCGTTCGAGCGGCTAAGTACGAAGACGAGGCCCCTGCTGTCCAGCCGCACGTCGACCGGGTTCATGAAGCCGCGGCCCTGGAAGGACGCGATGCCGATCGTGTGACTGTAAGAGAAGTTCTCGAGTCCCATGTGATAATTGCTCCGGGCGACACTACCTGTGGCCGCTCGACGTCAGACCGTGATCAGATCAAGCGTGCTGAACTTCTGCTTAAGGACGGGCTCAGACTCGACACCAAGCACGTCCTCGAGGAGGGTCGCGTAGACACGTCTGAAATCTGTGTTGAAACGCACGTCACCATCCAGTTGATCGGAAACCGCCAGCTTCGGGTATTCACCGTAAAGCCCGCCTTTGACGGAATCGCCGATCACGAAAGCGACGCCACCAGAGCCGTGGTCAGTCCCGGCGCCATTGTCTGCAATGCGGCGACCGAACTCAGAGAACATCCAGATAACGGTCTCGTTTGCCTTACCCTGCGCCACTACATCGTCCCAAAAGCACTCCACAGCCTTCGACAGCTGGTTCCAGAGCAGGGCGTGGTTAACTAACTCGTTGGTGTGCGTGTCGAAGCTGCCATGAGCAGCGTAGTAGACGCGGGTGCCCAGGTCGGCTGACATGACCTGCGCAATGCCCTTGAGGCTCTGGGCGATGGGGTTGTCTTCCGGGTACTCAACATCCGACGTGTACTTCGACGGCGCTTCGCGCAGTATGTCGGCCCCGTCCAGCGCTCCCCGACCCGTCTCCAGAATGCGCCTGGAGGGGAATCCGCCCTCCGCCATCGGCTGATAAATACGGCTTATCGTGTCGAGCATCGCGTCCCGGTTTTGCGCACCGGCGAGGCCGGTGTAGAGCCCGTACGATTCAAGCGCCCCGACCGAGGCAACCGATACACCCTGCGAAGCCAGCGCACGGGGCAATCCGCGACCAAAGTTCACAGTCGTGATCGGGTTCTTGCCCTCAGGGTCGATGAGCGAGTTTGCCTTTCCCAGCCAGCCTTCAGCGGAGCTGGTGAACGGCTCCGCTGTGTGCCAGATATCCATCGACCTGAAGTGCGAACGGTTGGGTTCCGGGTATCCGATGCCCATCAGAACGGCCATCTTGCCCTGATCGAAGAGACCCTTGAACGGACCCATGTTCGAATTGAAGGCCATCCTGTCGTCGAGTGGGATCAGGTCGTCACCCTTGAGTCCCATACTGGGGCGGAAGTCGTAGTAGAGCCCGTCCTGGTAAGGGACCATCGTATTCAGATAGTCGTTACCACCCGAGAGCTGGATGACAACCAGGTTTTTCTCCCGATGGCCGTTTTTGTTGTTTGCCATATCGACGCCTCCTGAGGTCGCCGGTCGCTGCATTCTTAGCAGTACTGATAGTCGGGGGTAGAGACGATTAGTTGGAACATTTCGACGGCGCGGTCGGTGCCATCAACTGTGCCTGAAACGGCAGACCTGTACTGCGCAGCATGTTCTACCAAAACGGTTTTTGATCCGGGACTGAGTTCAATCGAGCCCAGTGCGTCAAGGCACGCCTCAACAAACTCCTCAGGTTCAAGGTCGTCGCCCGCTGACCCGACCCGATCGAGCATCCGCCTGACGCCGTGCGAGTCACGTCGGCCCAATTCGGAAGCCGCGAAATTGACGCGCTCTATGAGAGATCCGGAGTCGACCCACTCCTCACCTTCGTGCCAGCCTTCCACCCCGGGGGGATTGAGCAGGTGTTGCCCCATGAACAATGACTGGTTCGCCAGCATAGACGAATCCATGTCTGGAATATCGAATCGATCGGTCAGCCGGGCCGTGCCGAATACCAGCTCGGCAGGGCTCTTGACCTTGCGGAACCTCACATCGGCCGATTTAAAGTGGTCCGAATTGAAGATGTAGCGCAGCATCGACCTTATGTCGCCGTCGGTCTCCTGGAAGAGATCGGTGAGTCGTTCGATTTCTCCTTCGTCGGGTTCGTCTGAAACGAAAAACAGATAGAGACGCATGGCGATGAAGTGGGCTGAGGCGCGCTTTTTGACAATGATGTCGATGATATCTTCGCCATTGAAATTGCCGGTCTCGCCAAGGAATGATTTTTCGTCGTTATCGTGATCAGAAGCGTCGAATCTGAACTCCATCGGGAACGGACCCAGGAAGAAGGGCGGTGGCGTTGGCTTCGAAGCCCACCCGGTGAACGCCCGGGCCGCGGCCTTGACGTCGTCTTCCGTGTAGGCGCCCCCACCCAGATCATCGATACCCATGGAGAACAACTCCAAGAGCTCCCGACCGTAGTTCTCGTTCGGCGCGCCCTTGTGGCTGTTCTGATTGTCCAGCCAGTACATCATCCCCGGGTTACGAGAGATCTCGAACAGAATATTTCGGAAGCTACCGAGGCCGACTCGTCGGAACAGGTCGATCTCGGTCAACATCTCAAGCCCATGGTCCAACTTCACACCCCCGACGGCGAGCAGACCGTGCCAGAACAGGGCGATCTTCTCCTCCAGCGGTTTCTCGCTGGTGGCCAGCCGCCAGGACCATTGCGGGTCTGCGTGGCCCGGCGACCGGGCTTCGACCGACGCAATAAAATAACGGTCCATGAGGTCCTGGTCTTCAGGCTGACCAACCCGGGGGTTCAGGAGCTCCTCGACCGTTTCTTCGTAGCCTTTGGCGACGTACTGATCAATCTGGTCACGTGTCGCGCCGAACCCCGCTCTGCGGAGCAAATGGGCAACAACAGCCACATCTTTGCGTGTTCTCGCAACAGTCGTCATGATTTTCAACTCCGCAGATTGACAGACTCGACTCGCGCCCTATTCTAGCGGCAAACAGACCTCTACATCTGAATCGGCATATACGCGGTCGTCAGCGCCGGGCCGAGTGGAGCAATTATCAGGTGGCGTCGGTTCGGGACGATATGTGGACTCCAGCCCGCTCCTCCTGAAGTGGAGCAATTATCAGGTGGCGTCGGTTCGGGACGATATGTGGACTCCGGCCCGCTCCTCCTGAAGTGTTAAAACTATCGAGGCGTCGCGATCGCCTAAACCCCTGGACAGGGCGGTTTCCATCTCGCCCAACACGGTCCGAGCAATCCTGACCGGCACTCCGACCTCTTCTGCCAGTCCGACAGCGAGTCGTACGTCTTTGTGGGCGCCCGAAAGCGTAAACCGGGGTTCGAAGTCGCCTTTCATAAACGTGTCCGGTAGCCGGACATGCAGGTTTCCGCCCTTGCCAATTGCGGCCTGCTGCAACGCTTCGAGCAGGCGGTCAGGATCAATTCCAGCTTTTACGCCGATGGTCAGGCACTCGCCGATCACCTGATCGAGGGAAAATGCCGCGAGATTATTCATCAGCTTCGCCACTGTGCCGGCACCGAGCGGGCCAACATGAACGATGGCGGCCGAGAAGGCTTCCAGTAGCGGACGGGCGCGCTCGACGTGATCCGGCTCGCCGCCGATCAGGGTGGTCAGGGTGCCTGCTGCAGCGCCCTCGACTCCGCCGCTCACCGGCGCATCGACTAAGGCCGCGCCCCGCAGTCGCAATTGCTCTCCTACAAGCCGAACAACCGTGGGGGAATTAGTCGTGTGATCAACCACAAGCGTGCCAGATTGAACGACCGACACGATACCGTCCCCTCCCAACATCACTTGCTCGACTTCGACTGGCCCCGGCAGGCACAGGCAGACGATGTCGCACTCGGAAACCAGCTGAGGAAGCGATGTCGCGACCATGGCCCTGGTCTCTGAGAAAACCGACCTCGCCGCGACGTCCGTGTCGTACACCAGCAGATTGTGGCCTGCTTGCATCAGTCTTTGCGCCATCGGCCGCCCTAGCTTTCCGACGCCTACAAAACCCACTCGCGAGCGCCTGCGGGACACCATGAACACCTCTCCCCACTGTACCGTCAGTGATGCCCAGCCTCCACCGTGAACACTTGGGGTGCGGACAGCGTCACAGGTTATAGGACTTTTGCCAGGTCTACTTGCATCGATCGATTCGTTGCGGTGTCAATCTGGTAAACGTCCGCAACGGACCGCCTCTTGAATCGGTTCCATCACGGGGTTTTATGGTCATCGTTAGAGATATTGGCGATCAACTCAACTCCAGCGAAGTCCCCACATCGCCTCCGAAGACGATCATAGGCAATTGCCAGACGGCCGGTGGCTG
>JAQBVG010000118.1 GCA_027623655.1 Chloroflexota bacterium | reverse complement strand
TTCACCAACAAGTGGTCGACTCTAATGACCGAGCTGTCAGCTTAAATACAGGGATGAATCCTATATTTAGGTCGGCTGGGTTTCATGGTGAGCACTGAGTTCTGACAGAACCCGCCGGCGCGACCTCGCTCCGCAGGCTCTCGACGAAGTAGCCTGACAATGATCGGATCCGAGACAACTTCCCGAGTCGATGTCGTTCGACCAATCGCTCGTGAACCGAGTGAACCTTCTCGTACCCGTGCTCATCGATGGGCTGGAGCACCCGCGCTACCCCCCAGGTTTTTTGAACTGTGTCGGCGAGTTCGATCGATCGAGCATCTGTCTGATTAACCAATTTTGAATCCCCTGTTTGATCGACTAACGAACGATCGATCGCCCCCAGGTATATCCCCTCGACGGTCACTTATATGCCGGGCTAGTACCGGCGAGCACCCTTAGAGTTGAGACACCCGGCATAGCTTTCCGACGCTATTGACTCCGTTGAATCGGGGCTTTCGCACGTCCGGCGGATTTCCCTACCGAAGATGAATTGCAGTGCGTACAGGATGTGTCAGGTCATGCCGCCTCCTTCCAGGCGACGGCATAGGCACCCCACTCCGGGCGTATGGGATGAGGAAGAACTAGACGTTGGGGTTCAGGGAGATTGAGCCTGCTCCATCTTCCCGTCCAGTATGGGCATCTCGACGGCCCCTTGGATCCCGGGAATCCTCACGGTCAGCGTGCATTGCAAATAGTGAACAGCGTTCCCTCCTCAATCTCCACCAGAAAATTCGACAAAGATGGACTGGGCCACGCTGAAAATAAACAGACCCAGCATGGAACTGAGCCTAGCCAATTATTCAGATTGGTCGGGGTGCCGAGATTCGAACTCGGGGCCCCCCGCTCCCAAAGCGGGTGCGCTACCACTGCGCTACACCCCGACCGTGAAATAACTCTACAAAATATTTCAAAAAACTTTTGTGCGGTATTGACTAGTTCGGCCCGGCGAACATGAAGCCATCAAATGTGACGGCAAGTGGAACCCCTCCCTTTAAGATTTCTTCACATTCTCTGAACAAGAACCACACATTCGTTTTCTAAAGTTGGTCTCAGGCAACCACATCTGCCGGTTCACCGGTAAGAAGGTGTTAGAAAATGAAACGCAAGATAATGCTCGGTGCGAGTGCAGGACTTATCGGTGCCCTTGCAGTTGCAGGTGCCGCATTCGCACAGGAAGCCCCAAAAGAAGGCAGCCCGAAAGACACGATCAGGGACCGCGTCGCAGAAATTCTTGGAATCGACCGGGAAGACTTCGACTCAGCGATGCAGACCGCTCGAGCAGAGTACCGGGACGCTCGTCATGACGAGAAACTGGCCGATCTGGTCGGACAGGGCGTAATCACCCAGGAGCAGGCCGACGAGATCGACGCATGGCAGGACGCACGTCCGGAAGTCATGGACGAGCTTATGCAGCCGGGCAAGCGGCACCACCGCGGGCAGATGCCGCCCGTGTCTGACGCGGACCCCAGTATCGAAGCCCGGCTTGCTGCTCTCGTAGAGCAGGAGATCATCACGCAGGCCGAGGCAGACGAAGTTATCGAATGGAATGACGCAAAGCCTGAGTATCTTGACGACCTCCGACAAGAGCTTCGTGGCGAGCGTGACGGCCAACGCGGTCGACACGGCGGTCACGGCAGGCATCACCGGGGCGGTCACGGACACTTTGGGCACCAGCACCCGGGTCAATTTGGTGAGCAGACGCCCGAACCTGGGACCGGCACAACATTCACTCTCCCGGATGGCTCAGAGGTGATCCTCCAGGCATAACCGGTCCCAGTACCTCCGAACGAAGACGCCCTCTTATGAAAATATTGAGGGCGTCTTTCGCGTTCGGCTCGCCGAAACCTGACTCGTAGACAACCGTGAGAACCGCTGCTGCTGGCGGGTTTCTGGCAAACTATTCGCCAATCAACTACAAATTGTTGTGCGCGGTAGGAATCGCAATAGATGACTCAGCGGCCCGATAACAAAACACAGCGACTTCAACAGTGGTTCGACGAACACCCGCGATGGGATCATGCGTCCTACGGCGAGTTCATGCACGTTGGGGCCAACCAGACGATATTTCGGATTGCTCTACAAGAGCAGAAGATCGGTCCAGAGACAAGGATCCTGGATACTGCCTGCGCTGTTGGAGGTAACGCCCGATGGATGGCTTCGCTCTACGGCTGCCAGGTTTACGGTAACGATATCGATGACGAGGCACTGACAGTTGCACGCGATCTGGCCGAGATCGAGAACATCGCCGACCTCTGTACCTTCGTGAAAGCGCCGGTTGAAAATCTTCCGTTCGAGGATGATATGTTCGATATGGTGATCACAACCGATGTCTTCGATCCGTCGGAGGTCAGGCGTGTTCTCAGACCGGGTGGCAGTTTTATAGCCATCACGATGGTTGAAGACCCGAAGGTCACTCCACTCCAACTGTCGGAAAAGTGGGGTCTCGACCTCGAAACGTCGCTCGATGTTACAGATCTCGCGTTTGCTTTCAATCGAGCCAAAGAAACCGAGGCAAGGCTTCTGCACGATTCCGACATGATCGGTGCGAGAGAGTTGATTGAAATCATGAACGAAAGCATTACGCCGTACACACGTGGTGGTCGTCACTACATCCTGCGACTCAGAAAGGCATAAATAGCCAGCAATGACGCACCAGAACTCCAAAGGCTCAAAATCCCGGCAGTTCCGAGGTATCTACGGAATACCGGCGACTCCTTTTCTTGAGGACGACACTCTCGACATTCGCTCGCTCGAAGCGGTTTTGCATTTTTCAGTCGAAAACGGCTGCCACGGGATCGTGATGCCGGTAATGGCAAGCGAATATCAGTCGCTCACCGACGACGAGCGAAAGCTGATCTTCGAGTTCACGACAAAAATAGTGGACAGACGGATTCCGACGGTAGCGGGTGTAACCGGAATCTCGAATGCTCACTCCATCGGACTCGCAAAACACGCCCAGGATGCTGGATTCGACTCGGTGATTGCCATGCCGCCGCACAGCGCTAAACCATCAACTGCCGAGGTGCTGGTCTTCTTCGAACAGCTGAGCGACGCCCTGAACATCCCGATCTGGATACAGAACCATTCGGCGGGCGCGCCACTGAGTGCTGATCAACTGGCAGAGCTATGTGAGAAGGTCGAGAACGTTAGCTACGTAAAAGAAGAGACACAGTTTGCGGGCCAGTTGACAACGGCCCTTCTTGAGCAGGCTGGTCATTCGGTAAAAGGCGTTATGGGTGGGATGGGTTGCAAATTCCTTGTTGCTGAGTACAACAGGGGCATGTGCGGCAACATGCCAGCCTCCCACTATGGCGATATCCACTCGAAGATCTGGGAGTTGTTGGAGATAGGTGACCAGTCGAGGGCGAGAGAAATTCATACGCGCATGGCCCCGCTTAATAACTGGGAGAGCCTCTATGGAATGCGGGCGTTCAAAGAGGTGTTGTTCAGACGCGGCGTGATTACGTCACCGACTACCCGATCGCCCGGCAAAAAGTCTCTGGACAAGTACGACATGGCCGAGCTCGATGCCTTGCTGGCAACAATCGATGATATGTTCACATGGAAAGCTTCGTAATGACATGAAAATCGAGGGAATCGATCTTTTTTACGTCGCATTACCAACCATCACACGAACAGCCGACGGTACGCAGGATTCTCTGGTGGTCCGAGTTCGCACAGACAACGGACTGTACGGCTGGGGTGAGTGTGACGCATCGCCTCTGGTATCGATGGCCGCCTACGTCATGCCGATGTCCCACTCGAACATCATCAACATCTCGGAGGCGCTCGTCGGCGAAACCCTTGAGTCACCGGGGGATGTCGTTCGGCTGAGGCGCAAAGCCGGCGAGTTCGGGCTCGATATCCAGCAGCTTGACCATGCCGTTGCAGGCGCTGACATAGCGATGTGGGACGTACTTGGAAAACACCTTGGTGAACCCGTTTGGAAATTGATTGGCCATACCGAGTCCCACAAGAAACTTCCGTACGCCAGCGTCCTGTTTGGCGAAGATCCTGCCGAGACAAGAAACATCGCAACTTCGATCGCCCGGAAAAACTTCAGGGCAGCGAAGTTCGGTTGGGGTCCGATGGGACGCGGCTCGTTGAAAGACGATGTCGCACTTGTTCAGGCTGCGCGTGACGGACTCGGACCGGATTCGAAACTCATGGTCGACGCCGGAGTGATCTGGGGTGACGACGTCGATGCAGCTTATGAACGAGCGGTCGAGTTTGCCGACCTTGGGGTGACCTGGCTTGAGGAACCGCTCCGGACCGAAGAGGTTGGTGCGTACAAGGCCTTGAGTGATCGGGTACGTGCCAATGGGATTAAGATCGGGATTGCAGGTGGGGAAGGCGCTGATTTCTACCGATCTGCCGACGACATGATGACGAACGCAGGACTCGACTTCGTGCAGATAGATGTCGGGCGAATCGGTGGTATTACCGAGGCCAGGCGAGTCGCCGATCGAGCACGCGAACTTGGGATCCAGTACGTCAATCACACCTTCAAAAGTCATCTTTCGGTCGCGGCTTCAATCCATGTATTCGCCGGATACGAAGAGTTCGACCTCACCGAATACCCATCAGGCGACTCACCGCTGATCCTTGGCCTGACCGCACCCACCGGCATCTTCAGAGATACCGAAGGATTAATCGAAGCGCCGTCGACACCCGGCCTCGGGGTGGAAGTTAACCTTGATGCGATCCGTAAGTTTCAGCGACGGGTGCACATAGAAATCGATGGCGAAACCCTGTTCGCGTCACCTGAGCCGTAGGCGAGAATTTGCAGCGCCGTTTGTTTCACGGCACGACCACCAGTTGTCATCTCAGCGCGCCGGTCACAACCTTTACCCTGCCATGACCGGTTGACGCAATGAGGAACCGTTCATAGAATTTGGTGCGCTGGCACTCAACGTGCGCGACTGCTAACAGTCGAACGAAGCAACCGAGTGCTAATCATGGGTACGGCTGTGATTGATCTTTGTATCGTGTGTCCGCACCGAACAGACCAACCTTTGATCAGCCGAATTCGCGCGTCACGAAAAGGAGAATATAACCAGTGGCATTGAAACTCACACCGCTTGGTGACCGAGTAATTATCGAGCCCTCCGAGGCCGAAGGGTCAACCTCACCGGGCGGCATCATCATTCCCGACACTGCAAAAGAAAAGCCCCAGCAGGGCAAAGTTGTTGCGGCCGGTCCGGGTCGGACTACCGACGAAGGCAAAGTTCTCACCATGCCTGTCAAAGTCGGTCAGACCGTTATCTACTCGAAGTATGCAGGAACCGAGTACACCGAAGGCGGAACTGAATACTTGATCGTTCGAGAGAGCGACATCCTCGCAATCGTCGGCTAATCCATCTGGCGTAATCCCACCCGGAATTCACCGACACATTTTGGAGAGATAAATCTAATGGCAGCAAAAGAACTAAAGTTTAGCGATGATGCTCGAGCTCGCCTTAAAGAAGGCATCGACATACTCGCTGATACGCTAAAGTCGACACTCGGCCCACGTGGTCGAAACGTTATTGTCGACAAGAAATTTGGCCCTCCGCAGGTCAACTCTGACGGCGTAACCATCGCCAAGGAGATCGACCTCAAAGATCCATTCGCAAACATGGGAGCACAGCTCCTCAAAGAGGTCTCTAAGAAGACCAACGACGACGCTGGCGATGGCACAACCACTTCCACGGTCCTTGCCCAGGCGATTATCGCCGAGGGCTTCAAGAACGTTGCCGCAGGTGCCGACTCAATGGCTCTGAAACGCGGCATGGAAATCGCGATGAACTCCGTTCGCGAGTCGATCGTCAAACAGTCAACTCCAGTCGACTCAAAAGCCCAGATTCAGAGCGTCGCAATCCTGTCTTCCCACGACGATGAGATGGGTAGCCTGATCGCCGACGTGATGGACAAGGTTGGTAAGGACGGTGTCATCACCGTTGACGAGTCGAAGTCTCTTTCTTACGAGACCGAGTTCGTCGAGGGTATGCAGATCGACCGCGGCTACCTGTCGCCCTACTTCGTAACCAGTTCGGAGCGACAGGAGTCGATTCTTAACGACCCATACGTTCTGATCACTTCGCAGAAGATTTCTGCGATTTCAGACCTCCTTCCAGTTCTCGAAAAAGTCCTGCAGACCAACAAGACGGTCCTGGTCATTGCCGAAGATGTTGAGGGTGAAGCCCTCGCCACCCTGGTCGTGAACAAGCTCCGAGGTACGCTGAATGTGGCCGCCGTAAAAGCCCCTGGCTTCGGTGACCGCCGCAAGGCCATGCTTCAGGACATCGCTATCCTCACTGGTGGCACGGTCATTTCCGAGGAAATCGGCCGCAAACTCGACTCTGTAACCCTCGA
Source organism: Chloroflexota bacterium (assembly GCA_027623655.1). GTDB lineage: Bacteria > Chloroflexota > Dehalococcoidia > Lucifugimonadales > Lucifugimonadaceae > Lucifugimonas. Next base: position 732 of record JAQBVG010000118.1, on the reverse strand, counting down.
TGACCTGGGCAAGTGCAAGCAGGTCGTGGTTAACAAGGACGAGACGACCTTTATCGATGGCGCGGGTTCTGCCGATGCACTCGCCGGTCGCAAGGCTGAGATCGAGGCGCAGATCGCCGACACATCTTCCGACTACGATCGTGAGAAGCTCCAGGAGCGGCTCGCCAAGTTGTCAGGTGGTGTAGCTATTCTCAAGGTTGGGGCTGCAACGGAAATCGAGATGAAAGAGAAGAAGCAGCGCATGGAAGACGCCCTTTCGGCCACCCGTGCGGCTGTTGAAGAGGGCATTGTGCCCGGTGGTGGAACGGTTTTGATACGCGCCTCCCAGGCCCTTCAGAGCGTGCACTCAGATAATGATGACGAGCAGACCGGCATCGACATCCTGAGGCGTGCCCTGTTGGCACCCATCAGGATAATCGCAGCCAACTCCGGTTTCGAAGGAGCGGTCATTCTGAGCAAAGTCGCCGATAGCTCGGACAAGAACTACGGCTTCGATGCCCACAAGGGCGAGTACGGAGACATGCTCAAGATGGGCATTGTCGATCCGGCCAAGGTCACACGAGCGGCAGTCGAGAACGCGGTTTCCGTTGCCGGCATGATCCTCACAACTGAGGCTCTAATCAGCGAAAAGGAACAGCCAATACCAGCGATGGCAGGCGGACCTCCCGGCGGAGACATGGGCTTCTAGCCTGTGCCGTAAAGAAGGTAATCCGAAAAGGGCCGCTCCGAATG
>JAQBVG010000011.1 GCA_027623655.1 Chloroflexota bacterium | reverse complement strand
CCAGCCACAGTTTGGCCTGGAACGAACCTTCCGCCGTATTTCTCACCTTGTACACAAGTACGCAGTGCCAGTCTTCCCATTTTTCTGGTGTCGTGCCGGTCAACTTGTACTCGACCGGTAATGGCTGGCCGGATTCGATGAATGCGTTCACACCGGCCGTGTAGGCGGAGATCATTGCCTTCGCCTCCGGGCTACACACTTCCAGATCACGCTTCGACACGTTGTGAAGTGCCCTTTTTCGCATCAGTCTGTCTTGCACCAATCCGCTCGGTCCCAGGTGTTCGGCCGATCTGCCAAGGCACCTCAACCTGTCATAGTCCATCTGAAACAGTCGGTCCTGAGCAGTCGCGAAGCCCTAGCCAAAAAACAGGTCAGGCTCATTGTCGGCAGTGATGTGAGGGATGCCCCATTTGTCGCGATATATCGTCGCCCCCGTAAATACTCCGTCCAATCTTTGCTCGGATTCGACATCAGGCAGTGCAGCGCGGAGATCAGCTTCGGTAATCTGGTTCGTCATGTTCCCTCTTGTGGTCGTCAACTGGCGACGCCAGGCTCAGCATTTGAGCACAGCGACCGGCGTACTGTAAGCAGACACAACTCCCTGTCAAGGAAAATAATGTTGACCTCAGACGAATCAGGCAGATAATCGCCCGTGGACCAGGTCCGGCTCATCACCCGGTGTAGATTTTGAATAACAGCAGGATGTAAACGTTGAAGATAACCAGTGCTCGATCGTGGATTGTCCGTGCTCCGTGGAGCGATAGCCCGGGAGACCGTACCAAAAAAACCGGAACGCGAACGTTTGTGTTTATCCAGGTCGATACGGATGAGGGCATAACCGGTTGGGGCGAAATAACCACCTACCCGGGCCCCGTAGCCAACCGTGCGATATCCGCTTTCGTCGATCAAATCGGTAAGTGGCTGGTGGGCGAGAACCCGGAAGACATCGAACGCATCTGGGCCAAGATCTTCAGGGCCATGACTTATGTTGGAACCCGTGGCGCCACCACCGCTGCCATAAGCGGTCTGGACATCGCTCTGTGGGACATCCGTGGCAAATTCCTCAACCAGCCAATTTACAAACTGCTGGGCGGGGCCGTTCGCGACAGGATAGCGCTGTACACCCACCCGCCGTCAGCGAAAACCCCGGAGGACATCGTCCAACCGGTAAAGGACATCGTCGAATCGGGTCACCGGGCGTTCAAGATGGATCCGATGATGCCAAATCTCCACGTTGGCAATGCGAGCTTCCTCGACGGCGAGATCGGCGCCGAAGCGGAGTCCAATGCGATGGACGTACTGGCGGCGGCACGGGAGACAGCGGGGCCGGATATCGAGATCCTCATAGATGCCCACGGTATGTACAACGTACCGACCGCTATTCGTCTCGCAAACCAGATGGCCGAGTGGGACATCTTCTGGTTTGAGGAGCCAGTCCCGGTCGAGAGCTGGAAGGCGTTGAAACAGGTAAAGGAACAAATTTCACCACTTGTTTCAGTCGGGGAACGACTTCACACCCGCTGGGAGTTCGTGCCTATTTTCGAGAACGGTCTCGCTGATTACATCATGCCTGACGTCACCTGGACCGGTGGGATCACCGAGTTGAAGAAGATTGCCACGATGGCCGAGGCCTACTACGTGCCGATTTCGCCGCACGATGCGTCCGGGCCTATTAACGTGATCTCCGGTGCCCATGTGATGCTTGGAGTTCCGAACTTCTACAAGCTCGAAACCAGCCGCTACGATCTGTCCAGCTACAACGTGATGATTGACCATCCACTCGACATACGAAACGGCGACCTTTACGTCTCCGACCGTCCGGGCCTGGGAATCAATCTAGATCCCGAATGGCTGGCTGCACATGAAATCGATCCTGATGAGGACTTCGCGGGTAAAGATCCCAACGCCGGATAACGAGTACGCGAACGGCCGCATTTCCGACTTTGATCAGTTGAATCACGGATCCTGGCTACGTCAAAAACTCGGCCTGCATTGAATCATGCAGCGTCAACGTCTCACACGTCGGCCAAAAGCAAGGTTCGATTGACACAAACAGCTCGTGCTCGTTCGGGCGGACCAGGTGCGAGGTTCGCTGCGCAGCGTGTGCCTTGAACGTATCGGCGTGTTGCTGGGTGTGGGAGGACCTTAATCCACGCTCAGCGTTCCGGGGCGATCGAATCGAAGAGTCCGGGTAGATCGCGAACGACCCACATGTTCAGCACAAATCAACAGTAAACCTAACCAGAGACCAGCCCCGCGATCATGTCGCCGGTCTGGCTCGTGGTGAGAGGGCGCTCCCCTTTCAGGGCAATATCGAGGGTGCGGTAGCCCTCGGACAGCAGCGAATCGACGGCTTCTTCGATCGCTGACGCCTCTTTATTTAGACCCAGCGATAGACGCAACAGCATTGCCGCACTCAGTATCGAAGCCATCGGGTTTGCAATCGACTTACCCGCGATGTCTGGCGCCGATCCGTGTATCGGTTCGTACAGTGCCGGTTTACCGCCCCGCCGACGACGGCCGTTTTTCGGAGGAAGTGACGACAGCGAAGCCGAGGGCAGCATGCCCAGCGATCCACCTATCACCGCCGCTTCGTCGGACAGAATGTCGCCAAACGTATTTTCGGCAACTATCACGTCGAATACGGACGGCTCAGTAATGATCTTCATTGCCGCACTATCGGCGAGCATGTGAATCAGTTCAACGTCTGGATACTCGACCCCAACCTCGGTCGCTATTTCGCGCCAGAGTCTTGACGATTCCATCACATTCATCTTGTCGAGGGAATGGACGCGTTTTTTACGGTCCCTCGCCAACTCGAATGCGATCCGGACTACACGCTCTATTTCCTTTTCGGAATAGGCCAGGGTGTCTACTGCGCGTCGCCCCCGCGAGTTCTCCCATCGGCGCTTCGGTTTGCCAAAATAGAGACCACCCGTTAGCTCACGCACCATCAGAAAATCGACATCGACAAGGCGCTCCGGGCGGAGCGGTGATGAGTCAATGAGTTGTGGATAGACCCTGCATGGTCGCAGGTTTGCGAATAGACCCAGGCTCTTGCGGAGCTTGAGAATTCCGTCCTCTGGTCGAATTTTCGCCAGCGGGTCGTCCCACTTTGGCCCACCGACCGCACCAAACAGCACCGCGTCGGAGCCAAGAACGATGTTCATGGTGTGTTCTGGAAGAGCCGTACCTTTGGCATCTATCGCGACCCCGCCAACCGCGCCGGTCACATAGGTGAACTCATGCCCAAAACGACTTGCAATCGAATCCAGGACCTTCACCGATTCGGCGGTAACCTCGGGGCCGATTCCATCCCCACCCAGAACTGCGATCCGTGCGTCCATCTACCGGCTCTTCTTTCGCTACTAAAAAGGGCCCCGCCCCTGAAAAACAACCTGTGAAGTCTACCAGTGAGCAGGCCCACTCACCACAGGTCCACAGTTGTGGCTGGTGATACGGCAGTGCCGGATTACCAGCGAGCTGCTCGTTTCGACTCGAACGAGTCGATGGCTTCAGCGTAATCGAGCGTGATGCCAACGTCGTCGAGACCCTTCAACAGGGAGTTCTTGCGGAAGGGGTCGACATCGAACGACGCGCTGAATCCCTGCCCGTCGGTTACTGTCTGAGATTCGAGGTCGATCGTGACCTCGTAACCTGATCCACGCAACGCCCGAGCCATGATCGTGTCGACCTCCGACGCCGCTAGGATCACTGGCAACAGGCCGTTTTGCATGCAGTTGTTGCGGAATATATCCGCGAAGCTCGGCGCAATGATTGCCCGGTAGCCCATTTCCAGTAACGCCCACGGAGCATGCTCACGAGACGATCCTGAGCCGAAATTTCGACCTCCAACCAGGATGTTCGCTCCGGAATATCGATCCTCGTTCAGAATAAAATCCGGATTTGGAACGCCATCTTCAAGATAGCGCCAGTCGAAGAAGGCAAACTCGCCGAAGCCCGTCCGTTCGATTCGCTTGAGGAATTGTTTCGGAATGATCTGGTCGGTGTCGACGTTCGCCCGGTCAAGCGGCGCAACGACACCTTTGAGTTTTTTGAATTTTTCCATTTGAATACCTTTCGGTCCGCTCACTTTTGAGTGCGAGACCTTTTGTTCTCAAGTTCCTTTCGACGGATTCCCTCTTTCAACGCCTCTTCGAGAGGATCCACAGGGAGCGGCGGAGTGACGGTTATATCCCCAACCAGTGCGTGTCGGGCTTCCTGCCGACGATTTAGTTCGATTGCTACGAAGATCGCCGCGATACCGAGCGCCGCCAGCAAAATATCGGCGATGACCAATCGCTGGTGCGCCACGATGACATCATCGATCGATTCCCGAACCGGATACCAAAACCAGCCGATGGTTCGTGTGTTGAAGAAAAATACCGTCACGAAAATGATGGCCCAGACGTGAACGACAACCGGGACTTTACCTTTTTTCTTCCACTCCGTCTCATCTCTCACCGAAACCGCTGGGTCGCTACCTCTGAACAGTTCCTTGAACACCTGCCACGGTCGCACCAGGTTCAGCACCGGCACAAAGAACCAGAAGACACTTTTTTCCGGTGTGTAGCCCTGGCCCTTACTCTTCAGAGTTAGCAAGTTCCTGCTGGCCCGGTGAGTGAATGAACCGAACGCAAAAATATTCGCGAGCAGCGTTACCATCAGCAGGACGAAATACATTGACCCTCTGTCTTTTACCGATCCATACTCGTCCTGGACATCTTGCAATCGCCTGCATTCAGGCGTTAGCGCCACAATCTCAGCTTCAGAGTTACAGGCAATGCCTTCTCTGTCGCCGAATCTCAAAATTCCTTCGACAGAAAATTGTGACGGCGGTGCGCTGATGAGTCCCCTTTCGCGCAGATCGCCGAGCAATGAAGCTGTCTCACGGTCTTGCCACGCCAGCGCCAGGGCGACTACGACCCAGACGGCCAACGCGACAACTGCCCATTTGAGCTGGGTCCTGTTCGATTCGAAGGTGTAGGGGTCGTATCTTTTCGCCTTGGCACGTTCGAGTTCGTTTTTTCCGGTGATTCGGCCCATAACGCTGCCACCACCCGCAACCGGAGACACACGCCCGCCTCGCGACCGACGGCGAGGCCGACGCTCCGTATCGGTCTCATCACCTGCGCGACGTCTCAACTGCGGTGGCCGTGGATCGAATTCCGGCGACGGCCCGTCATCCCGCTCTGGCAGCTCCGGCATTAATTGTCGTTTCCAGTCCCTGACATCTACAAAATGACCCCTAATGGCCGCAGCAGCGGCCATCTCAGGGCTCACAAGGTGGGTACGACCGCCCTTGCCCTGCCGGCCTTCGAAGTTCCGATTTGACGTCGAAGCGCACCTTTCACCCGGAGCAAGTATGTCGGGGTTCATCCCAAGACACATCGAACAGCCCGACTCTCGCCACTCGAACCCTGCGTCCTTGAAGATCTCGTCAAGGCCCTCTTTTTCGGCCAGCATCTTCGTCAAAGTGGAACCCGGCATAATCTGGGCTCGAACGCTCGGTGCCACTTTATGACCGCGAACGATTTTCGAAGCCGACCGAAGGTCTTCAATACGGGCGTTGGTGCACGAGCCGATAAATACACGGTCGATGCGAATGTCTTCGATGGCCGTCCCACCCTGTAGCCCCATGTACTCCAGCGCCCGCTCTGCTGAGGATCTGTCAGCCGGGTCATCGAAATCACCCGGTGACGGAACCCGATCGCTAATTCGGGCGACCTGACCGGGATTGGTGCCCCAACTGACGTGCGGCTCAAGAACGTCACAATCGATCTCTATCAACGTGTCGAACGTAGCGTCTTCGTCGCTCGCCAGTTTTCGCCACTCCCTAACAGAATCGTCGAAATCGTCGCCCCTGGGGACGAACTTGCGGCCGCGCATCCAATCAAATGTGGTGTCGTCGGGTGCGACAAGACCCGCCCGCGCACCGGCCTCGATCGTCATGTTGCAGACCGTCATCCGACCGGCCATATCGAGCTTCCTGATCGGCTCGCCGGTGTACTCGATCACGTAACCTGTCCCGCCGGCCGTACCCATCTTGCCGATAGCCGCCAGGATCATGTCCTTTGCGGTCACACCCGGCCTCAACTCCCCTGTAAACCTGACCTCCATGGTCATCGGTTTTCGCTGCCGCAGGGTTTGCGTCGCGAGGACGTGCTCGACCTCCGACGTACCGATACCAAACGCCAGTGAACCGAATGCGCCATGAGTCGAGGTATGCGAATCGCCGCAAACGATCGTCATTCCGGGCTGGGTGTAACCCTGCTCGGGGCCGATTACATGCACGATGCCCTGTGCGGCCGAACCCACGTCATAAAGAGTGATTCCGGTTTCTTTGCAATTGTTGCGGAGGGTCTCGACTTGCTGGCGTGCGATCGGGTCTTTGATCGTTTGAGCACGCGTTTCGTCCGTCGGCAGGTTGTGATCGACCGTCGAAATGGTCAAATCGGGCCGACGCACCTTTCGGTTCGTGAGTCTCAGCGCTTCGAACGCCTGAGGTGAGGTGACCTCGTGGACCAGGTGCAGATCAACATAGATCAGCGCTGGCTGATCGTCTGGCTCGACCACGATGTGGCTCTCCCAGATTTTTTCAAACATGGTTTTGCCCATGTGCGAGTAATCCTCCAAAACCAAGATCACGAAATCGTACTAAGCGACAAGGAATAGTAACGCAGAAGCGGCACCGATTGACGGTGCCGCTTCCACATATGTTGTCGTCGACCGGCCCGGGTATCGACCCCCGATTACTAAACTGCGCCGGTGGTTGCTGTTCGGTCCTGCACCCCTATTGCGAGGAGCCGGTTTATGGCGTTGATGTACGCCTTGGCAGAAGCGACAACGATGTCGGAGTCGGATCCCCGGCCGGAATAGACCGAGCCATCCTTTTCCACCCTGATCGTCACTTCGCCGAGTGAGTCGATACCTTCAGTGACCGCCGATACGGCAAACTCCGTAAGTTCTATGTCGAGATTGACGACCTGGTCGATGGCCTTACAAACGGCATCGACTGGCCCGGTGCCTTTCGCCTCGACCGTCCGTGACATTCCGTCCGGGCATCCAAGCGTGACCCTGGCTTCGGGCGAGGTGTCATTGCCGCAGACAACGTGGACGGTACCGAGCCGGTACACGTGATCGGTGTCTACCATGCGGTGCTGCTCCGACATCAACGCCTCCAGGTCCATGTCGGTGACTTCGCGCTTGGTGTCGGCAAGGTCCTTGAATGTGACGAAGACATCCGTCAGTTCTGCGTCGGTAAGGGTGTAGCCGAGATCGTGCAGACGCGCTCGCAAACCCGCCCTGCCGGACAACTTGCCGAGCACGAGGGCCTCGCCGCGCCAGCCGACTTTGTCGGGTTCCATGATCTCAAACGTCGTTCGCTCTTTCAGGAATGCATCCTGATGTATCCCGGATGAATGCCTGAAAGCATTCTGACCGACAATGGCTTTGTTTGCCTGCACCGGAAATCCGAAAATCGAACTGACCATTCGACTGGTGTTGCCGATCTCCTCGGTTGCGATACCGGTCTTGAGACGGTAGTGATCGGACCGAGTCTCCACAGCCATGATTACTTCCTCGAGGGCGGCATTGCCGGCACGCTCTCCGAGGCCGTTGATGCATCCTTCTATCTGTCGCGCGCCATTCTCAATTGCGGCGAGAGAGTTGGCGGCCGACATCCCGAGATCGTTGTGACAGTGAACGCTGATTACCGCCTGGTCGATGTTCGGGACGTTGTCTTTTATGCCCTTGATCAGAGCTCCAAACTCACCGGGCGTTGAATACCCGACGGTGTCTGGAATGTTGACCGTTGTTGCTCCCGCTCGAATAACCGCCTCAAGCATCGTGTACAGATACTCGGGTTCAGTCCGTGATGCGTCCATAGGCGAGAATTCAACGTCGTCGACATAGCTTTTCGCCCGTTCGACAGCATGGACCGCCATGTCCATTATGGCCTCGCGGTTTTTACGCATCTGGTGCATCAGGTGGATATCGGAAGCCGAAATAAACGTATGAATACGTGCGTTTTTCACTCCCGCCAGCGCCTTGCCCGCGGCATCTATATCGGCGTCGACAGCACGCGCAAGCGAGGTGATGATCGGACCCTTCACCTCGTTAGCAATCCGGCGCACCGCCTCGAAGTCACCCGGTGAGCTACCCGCAAATCCCGCCTCGATCACGTCGACGCCAAGCTTCTTTAGCTGGTGAGCGATACGAAGTTTCTCTTCAACAGTTAGACCCGCTCCGGCGGATTGCTCGCCATCACGCAGGGTCGTGTCGAAAATTATTACTCTGTCTTCGTTACCGCTCAGTTGCGCCATCTGAATACCTCCAGCGCTGTTCGACCTTTTCGCGAATCGGTCATCCGGGTTCGACCGGTCAACCTGATTCGCAGATCTTGAATGCTGGCCCTTGAAACGAGTCCAGCATCCCCGATCAAAAGGAGTGACTAGGTAGTCGACTCCAACCAGGGCATCATGTCTCGAAGCTCTTTGCCGACTTTTTCGACTCCGTGCTCCGCGTTCTCTGCTCGCATCTGCTTGAACTTGTGCAGACCTTCATCGTTCTCAGCTATCCATTCCCTGGCGAACTCGCCAGATTGAATCTGCTTGAGAACTTTCTCCATATTTTTCTTGACGTGGTCATCGATAATGACCGGACCACGCGAGTAGTCGCCATATTCGGCAGTTTCGCTTACCGAGTACCGCATGTAACCAAGTCCGCCCTGGTACATGAGATCGACAATCAATTTGAGTTCGTGCAGAACCTCGAAATATGCTGACTCCGGTTCGTACCCGGCTTCTGTCATTACATCGAATGCCGTCTTTACGAGCTGGCTAACACCCCCGCAAAGCACGGCCTGCTCACCGAACAGGTCGGTTTCGGTCTCTTCTTTGAACGTTGTCGCCAGTATTCCGGCCCGGCCACCGCCGATGCCTTTTCCGTACGCAAGGGCGACGTCGTGAGCATTGCCGGTGGTGTCCTGATGAACGGCAATCAGGCACGGGACACCGAGACCGCGCTCGAACACCGCACGTACGCGGTGGCCGGGTGCCTTCGGTGCGATCATAACTACGTCTACACCTTCGGGCGGGACGATCTGTTTGTAGAGAATCGTGAAACCGTGAGCGAACAACAGGGTCTTGCCTGAATCAAGGTTGGGTTCGACGTCTTCCCGGTAAACCTTCGCCTGAGTCGTGTCAGGCAGGCAGAATGAAATCAGGTCGGCCCGTCGGGTTGCCTCAGCATTGGAGAGTACCTCCAGACCCGCCTCTTCGGCTTTCTGCTTGCTTCGGCTGCCTTCGTACAGACCGACCACTACCTTGAATCCACTGTCCTTCAGGTTCAGCGCGTGGGCATGACCCTGCGATCCGTATCCCAGTACCGCGATCGTCTTGTCTCGCAGTACTGAGTCGTCGATGTCCTTGTCGTAATAAAGAGTTGCCATTTCTAGAAATCAGCCTCAGGCTTGTGGGTTCGTGTCCTACCGGCAGACCCGGCAGTTGTGTTCGGTAAACGTGATCTAGACGCTTCCGGTCTGGTCTGTTGGAACGGGAAGGACGTATGTCGACGCGCTAGCGTCTGACTGAAACAAACCATCTTCCTCGCCTTCGATCAAAGTCCCGCGCAGTGTCGCGACCCGACCGGTGCGAATGACCTCCTGAAGGCCAAATTTCCGTACCAGCTCGATGAACGAATCGATCTTTTGACGGCCTCCGGTTATTTCCACAGTCAGACTTTCGACCCCGATGTCGATAACGTTGACTCGGAAAATGTTCACCAGTTCGAGCACCTCGGCGCGAGCGCCAGCCGGTGCTTTTACCTTGATTAGTGCCAGTTCACGCCAAACGATATTGCTCTCGCTTATGTCGCGTACCTCCACAACATCGATCAACCGATCGAGTTGAGCTGCGACATGACGTACCACCTCATCCGGACCTTCGACGACAAATGTCATTCGGGAAAGTCCGGGTTCCTCTGACCGACCGACGGCAAGGCTCGCAATATTGAATCCACGCCTCCGGAACAGGCCAGAAATTCGCGCCAGGACACCGGGACGGTCCGACACCAGTGCCGATATCGTCCGTTGAGACGATCCATTTGATCGGGTAGGCATCAGTTTGGATCCTCGATCAGTTCGTGAATACTCTGGCCAGCCGGAATCATCGGATAAAGGTCGTCGACCTTTTCAATGACGAAGTCGACTACCACCGGCCCTTCGTGAGCATTGGCCTCTCGAATAGCCGATTCAAGTTGATCCTGACTGGTTACCCGGATCCCCTTGATCCCATAAGCCTCCGCGAGCTTCACAAAATCGGGATTTCTGGTATATGTCTCGGCCTGGTAATCCCTGTTGTAGAAGAACGTCTGCCACTGGGTAATCATTCCCAGGTGGTTGTTGTTCAATATCGCGTACTTCACCGGGAGGTTGTTTTCGGCAGCCGTCGCCAGTTCCATCATCGTCATCTGGAAACCGCCATCACCGCAGATCGACCAGACAAGCTTGTCCGGGTTGCCGACCTGGGCACCAATCGCAGATGGGACTTCGTACCCCATCGTGCCAGCACCGCCGGATGACAACCACGAATTAGCGTTTTTGAACTGGTAGTGCTGAGCAGCCCACATTTGATGCTGCCCAACACCCGTGGTGATGATCGCATCGCCCTTTGTGACGTCCGACAGCGCCTTCACGACGTGCTGACCCATCAACCGATCGCTCTCGGGAATTCGTAAAGACGGATGTTCAGCTTTCAGATGTTCAATATGCTGGAGCCATGGAACGTGTGTCGTTTTTCTAACTTTGGGTATCAGCTGGGCGAAAACATCCTTGATATTCCCGACCACCGGTCCTTCAACCTTGATGGTCTTATTAATCTCCGCCGGGTCGATGTCGACATGGATTTTTTTGGAACCAACTGAAAATCGTTTGGAATCGCCAACAATCCGGTCGTCGAAACGACTGCCGAAATTGATGATCAAATCGGCCTGATCGATAGCGAGCGACGCGTACGCCATGCCGTGCATGCCCGGAAACCCTGTACTGAGGACATGATCTTCCGGGAATGAGGATATTCCGAGCAGTGTTGTGACCACCGGAATCTGGGCCTTCTCGGCGAGCTCTTTGAGTTCATCGAACGAACGCGACAGCACAACGCCGTGCCCCGCCAGGATCACTGGACGCTCAGATTCGTTGATCAGTGCCGCGGCAACATTGATCTGGGCCTCGTCGGCCTTACCCGGTACTCTGTACCCGGGCAGGTTCAAAGGCGCATCAGGATCGTAGTTGCCCATCTCCATGAACACATCTTTTGGTATGTCGATAAGCACGGGGCCGGGTCGACCGGTCCGCGCAATATGGAACGCCTCATGAACTGTTCGTCCGAGATCGTCAGCGCGCATCACGAGGTAGTTGTGCTTGGTTACAGGCAGCGTTGCCCCGGTTATGTCGGCTTCCTGGAAGGCGTCTGTGCCAATCGCTGCGCGCCCAACCTGGCCGGTTATTGCGACCATTGGCACTGAGTCCATCATGGCAGTCGCTAATCCGGTAACCAGGTTTGTAGCACCGGGCCCTGAAGTTGCGAATACCACTCCGACAGTGCCGGTCGAGCGCGCGTAACCGTCGGCGGCATGCGCGGCGCCCTGCTCGTGCCGGGTCAGAATGTGTCTCAGGTTCGGGTACTGGGAGAGCACACCGTAGAGGGGAAGTATTGCTCCGCCGGGAATACCAAATACCACGCTGACGCCCTCTTTGAGGAGCGCTTCGCAGACTATCTGGCTACCTGTGAGGTGCTTGGTCATTTCGATTTACCCGGAGCGATTGCCGAATTAGTTTCAGCAATTCCTTCCTGTTTCCAACTGGCTTCCAGCTCTATTACGGTGAATTTCGGTTCACCTGATTCGGAGCAAAAAAAAATCCCGCCCTGATTCAAAGGACGAGACTTACACCCCGCGGTACCACCTTCATTGCCATGCTCCAACCCAGAAGGCGGGAGCCTGACCACTCAACATGCCGTAACGTGGCAGACCGTTCGCCCCTAACGCCTCGACGCTCAGGGCAACCGCTCCGGGGTGAGTTCCCAAACTGGCACGCACCGGTTCACACCAACCACCGGCTCTCTCGGCGCACCGCACTCGGTACTAGTCCCGTTCACAGCGTTTCACAATCCCTAAGTATATGTGTCGAGGCTCCCGCGAAGCAATTGTTACAACAGGTAGCCGACTAATCAAAATGAATCACGGTACTAAAAACTGCCTGGCACCCGACACCGGCGGCACCGTGGGAATACACTGCGCCAGTTGCCACGCGACGAGTCGAACTGAGAATATTGACGAATACATCTGAACTCCGGCTACGACATTTTCGGTGGGCCGACACCGCGACACTCTCAGAGTTGTTGAACGACATTGGGCCTCATGGGCACCGTGACTGGGCTGCCGGTGAACGCGATCTGTGCATCGAACTCGAATACCCACGAGTTCAACCCGGCAAAAACATCCTTCTGGCCTTCGATAGCGCCCTGCCTGTCGGTTACACGCCCGTCGGTTACACGCCCGTCGGTTACGCGATAGTAGAACCGGAAGCGAACATCGGTCGGTCGGTTGTCGGTGTTGGGACTACCGCAAGCGCAACAGAGTCTATAGAACAGCTACTGGAATGGGCGATCGTTCGCGCCGGTGAGATAGCTCCGATAGTTCACCTTGCGACCCGGAGCACTGAGCGATCACTGTCCGAGTTCGTTCAGGGCCGCGGCTGGGAGCAGGTGCGTGAGTATTACAAACTTGAAAAAGTTGGCGATCTGGTGCCAGCGGATGCCAGCCTGCCTTCCGGATTCACGGTACGGACGATGCTGGGTCTCGACGAACTATCTGAACTCACCCATATCCAGAATGAGTCCTTCAAATCCCATTTCGGGTATTCGCCAAATACCGAAAGCGAGATCAAATCAAGTCTCTTCGCACCTGGCTCCAGCATCGACAATATTGTCATGATCCACGATTCGAGTGAGCAGTTGGTAGCCTACTGTTGGACTGAAATCTCCCACCGGGCGGGTCTGGTAGTAGGGAGAATCGGAATGACGGGTGTTTTGCCCGCCGCTCAGGAACAGGGACTCGGTCGGGCGATTGCAGAGTCCGGGTATAACCATCTTTTGAAGAGAAACGTCGATCTGGTCGAGCTCGATGTCGATTCCGCGAATGCGGCAGCTATGAAGATCTATACGTCGTTAGGATTCGACATTAACACCAGGTTGTGGTGGTGGGAGAAGCAACTCTAGCCGCCAGCTGCGGATATCACGGCAGTCGCAGGTACAGGGACCAGTTCGCGGTAGTGAGCGAGAAGTGAGTCGCAGGATCGATCCCAACTCAGGGATTCTGCGTGGACCCTTGCAGCCGCGCCCATGGTGGACCGGAGCACATGGTCATCCAGCAATACGCAAAGCCGCTCCGCCATAGTATCTGCGCGCTGGGGCGGAACCAGGTAGCCGGTAACGCCATCCAGGACAATCGTCGGTAGACCACCCACGGCCGACGCTACGACCGGACGTCCACATGCGGAAGCCTCAAGTGCGGCCAGTCCAAAACTCTCGTAGTAGGAAGGCAGAACGCATACATCGGCGGCGTTGTAGTGCATTGGTAGTTCTTCTTGCGAAACCGGTCCGATAAACCGAATCGACTGGTTTAGTTTCATACGCGTCGCCAGCGTCATCAATCGCGCCTTCTCGCTGGAATTCTCATCGCCACCTACAACATTAAGGCGAATTGAGTTCGAATTCTTGAGACTCGCAAAAGCTCGCAGTAGATTGTCAAGACCCTTCAGAGGCTCCAATCGTCCGACGAAAAGAACATTCTTTTCCGGCCCATAACCAAGATAGTCTCGAGATTGCTGCTGCGATATCGGGCGGAAACGGGTTAGGTCAACCCCGGGCGGTACGACCGACACTTTTCCCGGATCTATACCGCAGTAATCGACAACGGCTTGCTTTTCGCTCTCCGTCCAGACCACGATCGATTCCGCTGAACAGGCAATCTCCATTTCTGACTGATCACGCTGTTCCACCTCCGATTCTTCCGGACGCCCCCGTCGCTTCAGCTCAGCCATCGTGTGGAAACTGGTTGTATGCGGTACACCCCATTCGGAAGCCAGCCGCATTCCTACCAACCCGGAAAGCCAGTAGTGGGAGCTAACAAGGTCGTACCGGAGTCTGTTTGATACGCAGTATCGCCGCATCTGCGATGTGAACTGCGGAAGCAGATCGTGAACGTCGGCTTTGTCCAGCGACGGCACTCCGGCAGGAAGATGAATCAACCGGGCTCCCGGAGCCAGCGTTACTACCTGCGGATCGAGGGGATCATGGTGTCGCGTAAAAACGTCAATCTGAATCCCACGGGCCGCGAGTCTTCTCGCCATCTCGAGGATGTAGATGTTCATACCACCGGAGTCTTTACGACCGGCCTGTCGCAACGGACACCCGTGGACTGTTACTACAGCTATGTGCATATGTTAGAAATTGCTAGTACGCCCGTTCGCCGGGTTGACGAGTTGCAGTCAGCGTAAAAAGTTCTCGATCTACACCGCCGAGATGGTACTTGTACGATTCGTCTCCACGCATGAAGTCGAATATCTTGATTCCCTGTTCGATTGACGATTTTATAGCCAGGGCGTGATTGAGCAGTCCCACTGACAGTCTGGAGTGGGCAGGATTGTATCCGCTGTTATAAAGATAGCGCACGTCCTGACACACGAACGATAGCGAAGTTGCAACTTTTTCACCGTCGATTTCCAGGAAGCACAGGCGGGTCGAGTACTCTCTAGCCATTGCTAGCGCCACTTTACGAAAGAAACGTTCTCGCTCGGGCGTCATGAACTCCGCCTTGTCGACGCTGCTCATTCGGTGCAACTGAACAAAATCGTCGAATGCGGCATCAATTTGATCAGGCTGGGTCAACTCGGTCTGCTGCACATCGCCTCCAGCTTCCAATCTCCGCAGCTTCCGTCGCAACTCGTGGCGATCCTTTTTGCGCAGCCCCATCAGGTACTCGTCCCATGTTGCCGGCAACTCAAGGCGTGGTGCCACATCTTCGCGCCGAATTTCGACGTTCCAGCCTGAATTTTCGGCGGCCTCCCGGAACTGCGAGATCGTGGCCGAGTTGCCCGGAATCGATTCAAGGTTGATCCTGTCGATAGCAGGCATATCTCCGATCGCGCGGACGATCGCCCTGATCGACTCGGACCTGGTCCGGTCCTGTGTCAAAAAATCGTGGTAATCCACCAGGTCGGTGCTCCCAATGAAGCTGATCTCACCGCCCTCAATCATCATCGGAGCGATCATCTTCACATCGCCCGAATCGGAACGGGCGACCAGGAGTTTTAGTTCAGAATTCTCACCAAATTCCGACCACCATGTTCTCTGCCACGTCTGTTTATCGAAGAAGGTCGGTGCACTACACCCGTCGATCAGGTGTTGCCACTGACCGGCAATATCTTCGAACGTAGCCTGTTCAACCCCGGCACTGCAACAAGTCAAATTTCAGGTGCCCTTTCATCTGGAACTCGCGTTCCTGGCCACTCTGGCACAGATCGGGACGATAGGTCCCAACATACAGTCGACAGTGCTTCACTTGCCGCTGTTCAGGAGATTCATGACCGAGTCGATATCCGGCTCAACGTATTCTAACTCTACCAGTGCACGTTTTTCCGCGGTGCCGGGATCTTTGAGTCCATTACCAGTCAATATGCATACAACCGTTTTGCCTTCGAGGTCTACACCCAATTCAGGGAGTTTGATCAATCCAGCCACGGATGCAGCGGAAGCCGGTTCACAAAAAATACCTTCTTCACGGGCTAAGCGAAGATATGCATCGACGATTTCGTTGTCGTCAACCATGTCGATGGTGCCTTTGGACTCATCCCTGGCGACCTCGGCTTTCTCCCAACTTGCGGGGTTCCCGATTCGTATCGCTGTTGCGATGGTTTCCGGTTTCGCAATCGGCACACCACGAACGATTGGCGCCGCGCCTGCCGCCTGAAATCCCATCATCCTCGGGGTGGATTCGGCTCGGCCCATCGCCTGGTACTCGAGGAAGCCCTTCCAGTAAGCCGTGATATTCCCTGCGTTGCCAACCGGTATGCAAAGGAAATCGGGAGCGTCACCAAGATCATCGACGATCTCAAAAGCGCCCGTCTTCTGCCCCTCGATACGGAACGGGTTAACTGAGTTCACCAGTTCGATATCCATAAGCTCCACGATGCCGCGTACAGCACTCAAAGCATCGTCAAAACTGCCGTTCACCGCCAGGATGCGGGCACCGTACGCCATCGCCTGGGCCAGTTTACCGAGAGCGATTTCGCCTGCCGGCACAAGTACCAGCGTCTCCAGTTGATACCTTGCACCATACGCTGCGGCCGATGCACTGGTGTTGCCTGTCGACGCACAGATAATTCGTGTTTTACCTGCTTCGAGGGCCTTCGCAATGGCCATGACCATACCCCGGTCTTTGAAAGATCCGGTCGGGTTACAGCCTTCCAGTTTAAAATAAAGATCCTTACAGCCAAGCGAATCCCCGATGCTGCGCGATCGAACAAGTGGAGTGCTACCCTCACCGAGAGATACGGACGGCGTGGCATCCGTAACAGGCAGAAATTCCCGGTACCTGTCAATCACACCAGACATCCTCGACAAGAGCACCGTCTTTCCTGGCTATTCTGAGTCCGCGAACACGAAACAAGCCAAAAATAAAGCTTGCGAACTAACTGGCGTAAGTCTCGACGCGCAGAAGGCTGTCCAGTCGCACTACGGTCTCGATCTTCTTGATCGAACTAACCGCCTGTTGAATACTAGCCTCGATTGCGGGGTGCGTCATTATTACAAGATCAGCCTGCCGACGTTCGGCGTCGGTATCTTTCTGCAGAACAGAGTTGATGCTAATTTCTGCGTCGCCAAGAACACTTGCAATTTTCGCGAGAACTCCTGGTTCGTCGGCAGCAGTCAGACGGATGTAGTACTGGCAAACGTGGTCATCCATTTGGGCAAGAGCCAGTTGCGGTTGCTCTACCCGACGGGCGATGGGTGCACCCCAGTAGTTTACTATCCTCAGAACATCACCCATAACGGCACTTGCGGTGGGATTAGGACCGGCGCCCGGGCCCTGGAACCACAAAGATCCTACGAGATCACCTTCGATCTCCACGGCATTGAGCACGCCGTTGACTGTAGCCATCGGAACATCGATTGGAATCAACGCCGGATGCACACGCGCTAAAAGACCCAGGTCCTTATTGATCTGCGCGACAGCGAGCAGCTTTATCGTGAATCCAAGCTCGCTGGCGTATCGAAAGTCCTTCGCGTGTACTTCCCTGATGCCCTCTCGGTAAATGGCTTCGATCGGCACTTCGGTGTGAAACGCCAATCGAGCCAGGACAGATATTTTGTAAAGAGCATCGAAACCGTCGACATCGGCGGTAGGGTCTGTCTCGGCGTACCCCAGCGACTGTGCTTCACTCAAGACATCGTTGAAATCGGCGCCCTCGTGGGCCATTTTCGTGAGAATGAAATTCGTGGTGCCGTTGATGATGGCCCTGACGCCCTGAATCTTGTTCGCCGTCAGGTCGTTCACCAGAGGCCCGATAATGGGAATTCCCCCGCCCACGCTCGCCTCATACAGTAGTTGCACATCATTTTCGGCGGCGATCGAAAGCAGCTCAGCGCCGCGTTTGCACATCACTTCCTTGTTCGCGGTGACCACATGCTTTCCGGCTCTAAGTGCACTTGAAATGTAATCAAACGCCGGGTTTTCGCCACCCATCAGTTCGATCACAATACCGACCTCGGGGTTGGCAATGACCGATTTCGGGTCGAGTGTCACAATCGAAGGGCCGAGTTCAACTGGCCTTTTTCGTTCCAAGTCTCGCACCAGGGCCGATTTAATCGAAAGCGAAGCAGCCGGATCCTGTTCGCCATGACGCTCTACTATGGTTCGTGCCACCGCAGACCCGACAACTCCGAGACCAAGCATTCCTATTCCAACCGGCTCAATCCGTGCCTGTGACGCCATGGGGGTTACGGACCTCTCTGCGGCAACAGGCCGCCTTGCAGCTGTTGACCGAACGGAACCGGAGTCGGAGTAGAAAGCAGTGCTGACAATCTGACCTGGTCGTTGACCCAGTTGAATATCGCACTATCGAGCACCATGTAAAGGTCGAAATTCCGACGCTGTTCGTTGAGGAAGATCGTCATGGCCCTGGTCGCAAGGGCGTCGAGGTTGTCAGCCGAAATTTCTCTGGCGTCGTTTACTTCCGCAACAACCATGTGACTCCAGGTCTGTGTTTCCTCATCGAACCGGGCATCACTGGGAGTTCGCAGTGGCAGAATTCTTTTGCCTTCTGAATTTAGCCCGAATAATAGAGCGTCGTTGTCCGGTGATACTCCAAACGGGAACCATCCCCTGTCGCCCAGGTCACGTTTGACGTTGAAGTCTTCCGAATATCGAAGCACAACTTCTTCAACCGGGTCACCGCTGGTCAGATCACGCTCAATCGCCCGCCGGGTCTCGTTGTCGCGTTCAAAAAGCACTATCTCATACAGGTGAACCTGCGCCTGAATCCGCGGAATCTCCTCGGCAAGCACCTGTCTCAGCCGTTCTTTGAACATGCTTTTACGAATGAAATCCCTGAAGACCGATTCATCAATTCCTATGCGGTGGATGAACTGGCGTTTTGCCTCTTCTACGCTGTTTTGATATTCGGTCGAATTACGTTCGGCAATGGTCTCGGCCACGAATCCAAGAATCGAGTCGACCCGCGAATCCACTTCTTGCGCCGAAACCGTAATCCCGTACTGGGGCGCGAGTTGGAATGACAACTCGTTCTCCTGGAGCGTTTGCAGCGCGTCGAACAGCGAATTGCCGATCTGAAACGGAACCCCGAGATCCTCACTCATCCGCTGGTTGAATCGGATGAAGTTCACCACGTCTCCGCGTGTGTACTCAGTTTCTTCAACCCGGAGGGCCAACTCCCGGGGAGGAAACACATAGATCTGGAAATACGCATAGACGGGAACCGCGAGAAGCCCTATCAGCACAATCGTCGCCGCAAGAATGAAGGGTCGCGATTTCAACTGCGATTGACGCTTTTGCTCGACAATCTGGCGGCGCGATATGGCGCCGTGTGTGGTAATACTGCGACGGCCGGCCTCATAGTCGGTAGTCGCTCGCTCGGCCACACGTGCCTGCTGGACCGGTTTCTTCTTGTCTTCGGTATTGTCTACGTGACTATCTTCTGGGGACATCTTCGACGCTCAGCTCTTGTTGCAGCAGGAATCGAATTCGCAGCGAATTTCCGGCTTAGTTGACCTTGGAATCCCGGCTAGAAACGACTACTTGTCCTCTTCGTCGGATTCGTCATCATCAGTCGAGTCGTCACGAACCGTGATTTCGTCGAAATTAGGCAATCCGTCGCCATCGTCCTGTTCGTCATCGTCCGACTCATCATCAACGTATTCGTCGTCGATCAAATCATCTTCGTCGTCAGAGATCCTCGAGTTACCGGCAACTGAACCTGTCACACGAAGATGTTCCGGCGCGTAAGGCAGAAATGCCAGATGGCGGGCCCGTTTGATCGCCATCGTCAAGTTTCGCTGGCACTTGGCACAGTTACCGGACTTCTTCCCGGCCTCGATTTGACCGCGATCTGTAATAAATCGTCGAATGCTCGACACATCTTTGTAATCGACAGTGTTTTCTTTACAGAAGCACTGGCGACGGCGGCGACCGCCGCGGCGGAACGGTGGGCGTGCGCCCTGTGGAGTTCGGGGGGTTGTCATTATTTACCTCGCGGAATGGGCAGCGGAGAAGACCGGCGACTTGCAGGTCATCAACCGCACGGAAACTGCTACCAAGGCAGTTCCTCCACGTCTTCTAGTTGTTCGTCTGGTGTGGGCGCTCCGGATCTTGAGGGACCGGAAGAACCTGCGGAATAAGATTGGGAATCTGGTGGCGCTCCCGCTCCGGACGACTCGCCGCCGGGAGAGTCAAGGAACACCACCTTGAAAGCTCGTACTTCGAGCGAAGTTCGCGCCTCGCCAGAATTGCTCGTGTACTGCCGTGTCGATAACCGACCGTCAACAAACACACGACGCCCTTTAGCCAGATATTGATTTACTGATTCGGCCTGACGTTCCCAGGCAGTGACCCGGAACCACTCAGTTTCCTCGGTCCATTCGCCGTTCTGATCGCGTCTGTTGTTGTTTACAGCAAGACTGAAACTTGTAACAGGCGTCCCGCTCGGCGTGTAACGCATTTCGGGATCATTGCCTGCTCGGCCTATGAGGAGTATCTGGTTGTGACTCAATTGTTGTTCGTCCGTACCTGGTTCTTGAAGCTCGGCTCTATTTAGCAGGCTCTGCTTCGATTACCCGTTTGGGCTCATCACGGACCAACAGGTGTCGAATAATCGACTGGTCGGCGTCAATCGCGCGCTCAAATTCCTGTGTCCGGGAACCGTCCAGTTCAAAGTTGGCCTGAAGGTAATAGCCTTCGTTGTTCTTCTGAATCGGGTAGGCAAGGGTTCGCTTACCCCAAACGCCAGTGCCGGATACTTCTCCGCCGACGCTAGTAACCAATGAAGTTATTTTCTCTACGGACTCGGTGCCCTGCTCTTCGCTAGTATCACCACCGAGAATCCAAACCAATTCGTACTTTCTCAACGATCCACCGTGTTCTTCCAAGTTAGCGCGAAACCGATCCAGTCTACCACGCCATCTCGGCGCGTCAGTACCCATTTTCGGGTTTACGGTTCCCAGTTCCAAACCCGATGGCACAAATAAAGTCTAAAACCGTCGCGAACTATACGTTCGACCTCCCCGGTTCAATGAAATACACACCCGCATGCCTCAAGAATCGAGTCCGGGAACCGGGAATTTTGAAGCGAACTTGGCGACATCGGACCCGAGGTTCAACAGCTTCGTCTCATCGTCGTGCACCTTGAGCGCCTCAAGAATATATCCGGCAACCTGTTCCATATCGGAAATACCCAGCCCTCGAGAGGTAAGTGCCGGCGTTCCTATGCGAATCCCTGAAGTGACCATTGGCTTTTCTGGATCAAACGGAATCGCGTTTTTGTTTACCACCAGACCCGCTGAGATCAACGCTGCTTCGGCTTCGCGGCCGGTGAGTCCCAGCGGACGGGTGTCAACAAGCATCATGTGATTCTCGGTACCACCGGCAACGATACGCAGCCCTCCGGCAGAAAGTCCGCTGGCCAGTGCTCTGGCATTCTGCACGATCTGATGGGCATAGTCTTTGAACTCGGGCCGCAATGCCTCACGAAACGCCACGGCTTTTGCCGCAATGGCGTGTTCCATGGGGCCACCCTGCATATTCGGGAACACCGCGGAGTTGTATTTTCGTGCCAGGTCTGCAGTCGTCAACGCCATCGCCCCCCGGGGACCTCGAAGCGTCTTGTGAGTCGTGGTCGTGACGATATCGGCATGCTCAACCGGCGACGGGTGGGCCCCGCCCGCGATCAGTCCGGCGATGTGAGCCATGTCGACCAGCAACGCCGCGCCCACAGAGTCCGCTATCTGGCGAAAGCGTTTGAAGTCTATGGTCAGCGAATATGCCGTAAACCCGGCAATGATTATCGAGGGCTTGAAAGACTCGGCCTGTCGTTGGACCTCGTCGTAGTCGAGTGATTCAGACTCGCGATCGACGCCGTAATGCCCGAATTCGTACAGCTTCCCGGAAAAGTTCACCGGCGAACCATGCGTCAGGTGGCCGCCGTGATCGAGCGACATACCCATGATCCGGTCGCCGGGTTTTGCCAGTGCAAAAAAGGCCGCCATGTTCGCCTGCGACCCCGAGTGGGGCTGCACATTCGCATGTTCGGCGCCAAACAACTCTTTCGCTCGATCGATCGCCAGGTTTTCGGCGATATCGACGTTCTCACACCCGGCATAGTACCGACGCCCCGGATATCCCTCGGCGTATTTATTGGTCAACACCGACCCCGTCGCTTCCAGTACAGCCGCACTTGCATAATTTTCGGAGGCGATCATCACCAGCTGGTTTCGCTGGCGACGTTGCTCGTTTTCGATAACCTGGCTGATCTCGGGATCGGTTGTGGCAACTGCCGACATGGGTGCTCCATTACCGCGTGGTGCCATAGCCCGACACGCGCACTTTACTGGTTGTTGACTGGCTCCGAGGTCACGTGAGATCACGCGGACCTCATTCCGTACATTCGGTAAAAGTCTATATCCCGACCCGGACATTCGTCGCATGTAAGAACCCACGTAACGTGATACCGCCCGGTGCGGCTATCATGATCTGCTTCGTGGAATACGCAAACCCGTGCCACGTTAGCTTCCGTTGTAGTAGTTCTCGTCAGGTGACGAGGTTTGACGAACAATATGCTGGAGGACGAATGACCTACCCGTTTTCGACGCCCACAACGGTGACGAAATATGAACAGATTACTGAAACTCCTGAGCGGGCGATGGTCATATTCGCCCACCCGGACGATGCCGAAATCGGGGCTGGCGCAACGGCCGCTCTCTGGGCATCCAGAGGATGCGAAATTACCTACGTTCAGTGCACCACCGGTAGCAGTGGCAGCAACGATATTGAAATGACATCGGAACGTATTGTTGCCATTCGTGCGGCCGAGCAGAGGGCAGCAGCCGATGCTATAGGAGTCAGTGACATCGTCATCCTCAATCACCCGGACGGGGAACTTGAGGCAGACCGCGTCTTCCTCGGTGAAGTAGTCCACGCGCTCCGTAAGTATCGTCCCCAGGTTGTGTTCACCCACGACCAACACCGCGTGAATGGATTTCAACACCGGGACCATCGACATGTCGGTATCACGGTCCAGGATGCTATCTACCCCTACGCCCGAGACCATCTGCACTTCTCCGACCAGCTCGTAAACGGCCTTGAACCCTACAAGGTCAAGCACCTGTTCTTCTGGGGCGCAGATCAGTCAGACGTGATCGTCGATGTGTCAGACTCTGTCGACACGAAAATCGACGCCCTTTCAAAGCACGAAAGTCAGATCCCCGGTTTGTCGTTCGGATCCGACATGGACAGACGCATGCGTAGCCGCCACGAAGACGCGGCAAAAGGCTATGGTTTTAAATACGGTGAAATTTTTCGACGCCTGACCGCCCGTGCTTAGCTGAGGTACCCCAAAAAGGTTTTCCTGATTGCCAAGAGTCGATATCCACGCACACATACTTCCCGGATTGGACGACGGTCCAACAACAGTGGAAGAAAGCCTGGCAATGGCGCGCCTGGCCGCGCAGGATGGCACCGATACGATCATCGCAACCCCGCACTATCGGGACATGGAACTCGAAAACCAGACCACACAGCATGTACGCGAACTGACGGACGCATTGAACGCCGCGCTACAGAGTGACGCGTCCGGGAGGAACACACACCGAGTGCGCATTTTCGTTGGCATGTCTTATCGCCTGGACACGTCATTGCCGGAACTGGTCGATTCCAGCAACATCACTACGCTCAACCGAACCAGGTTTCTGCTTGTCGAACCGCCGTTCAACCGGTGTCCGCCCTACGTCGAGGATGTGATCGGGCGATTACTAACCCAGCGATTGGTTCCCGTGCTCGCTCACCCCGAACGAAACGTCGAATTTCAACGCCGCCCAAATCGGCTGCAGCGCCTGGTCGATGATGGAGTTGTTGTCCAGATAGCCGCAGGCAGCCTGACCGGTCAGTATGGCAGCGGGGCGAAACGGGCAGCCAATCAATTTATCAGGCGCGGTATTGCACACGTCGTCGGGTCCGAAATGCACTCTGCCAATCCTCCCCGCTCGCCGATACTCAGCCAGGCGTTCGGTATCGTGCAGGACCTGGTAGGCGAGCAAGAAGCCATCTACCTGTTTGAGACAAATCCGGAAATGTTGCTCGAGGGTCGTACTCCACACAGGGAACGTGTCATTGATCGTCAGACCCCTCGGGCATGGGTCAGGGTGCCGAGGTTCGGGGTCAAGTTACCGGCGTCGGACCGTACAAAGCGCCGTTGGCAGCGGCGGTTCAGACGGCTCTGGCGAGTCAGGCGGCGGACAAACCGCGCATGAGCCGGATAAACGATGTAACGAGCGGCTCAAGAAATCTGCGCAGATAACTGGTGAAACCGAACACCGCAACTCCGACGATCGCCCCACCGATAACGTCAGTGGGGTAGAAAACACCGGCGTAGAGTCTCGAAAAACCGTAAATCGTTGCGGCGGCGATCAGCCACCATGCTAACTTGCGGTTTACCGTCCATATCGCAGCTGCAGCAGCGAACCCAACTGCAACCGGGTTAGCCGGAAACGAAGGATCGGTTGGCGGATAGAACAACAGGTTCAGCTGGTCGCCATGATCGACGAAAGGTCGAGAACGATCCCAGCTGATATTGATGAGCCAGACAGCGACGTTGGAAAGACCAATAGCACTTGCACCCATGACGGAAGCCAGCTGGTACCTGGCGCGCTCTGGTGGTGTGCGGCCCGAGTACCACAGAGCGAACATCGACAGCGAGAAAAACAGAGGCATCAAATAGTCGCTGGCGATCAGCCGCATAAGGTCGTCAAATATCTTAACGTTGCCCGAAAGACCGTTTAGCCAGATCACCAGGTTCGTGTCGATCGTATTCAAGACTTCCTCCCGGCTCCACCGAATATCATCCTGAATAGGCTCCATCGATCAGCGGCCTCGAGACCCGAAGTCCACAAGCCGGCGATCTCTGCACGAAAATTGCGCCAGGAAACGGGCAGGTTGGAGAAGTAGGAACGGTTTGATAACCCGGCGATGCCATCAGAACTGTCGTCAACAGGATCGGATTCGCCTGGATCCAACTCTGCGCTCTTCGTAATCCGCAGACTCAGCGAGCCGACAACAGCGGAGGTCACGATCGCGAGGACAGCAGCCAACGGAAACCAGATCGCCTGGGTCCGTCCATCTAGCCCACCGTGGATATCGTTTACATTCCTGGCACCTGAGAGTTCGCTCCAACTGGACTGACCCCAGGCCAGCGTAGCTGAGTTGGCCTCGACTGAACCTTCGGCCCATGGCCCTTCAATCCACAGTGGCTGACCGTAAAAGATCAACACTCCGGCAACGATCAATCCAATTCCCAGCCAACGGGTCACGGTCCGGTGAGGCGTTAACCACAACCCACGCGCTCCGGATATCGTCACAGATATTTGGAGAGTTCCCAGGCTCGTAAGAAAGGCCAGCAGGAAGTAGTGGCTGACAAAAACGTCCCGCACCACCATCGGGTCGGTCGTCATTTGGCCAAAGTCCTCAAATTGAGCAATCCTGATGAATTTGGCCGAAACAACTCTGGCGTAACTGAAAGCGGTCACGCAGATTTTTACCGGGCCAGATCAGAATATTACCTGCTTGCCAGCCAACTACCCACCCGATGGAGTAACCAGTGTGCACCAATCGGCGTAATCGTCATTGTCGCCAACGACTGTGGCGAAATACAGATCCTGCAATCTCTGTGTGATCGGTCCGGTTTTGCCTGAACCGATTGCACGATTGTCGAGCTCACCGACCGATGTCAGGTGGGCCGCGGTGCCGGTCAGGAAGACCTCGTCCGCAAGGTACAACTCGGACCGATGGATGTGTCGCTGAACAACGTCCATCCCGAGTTGATCCTTCGCAAGTCGTATTACGGAGTCGCGGGTGATCCCGAGCAGACAGTTGTCGGTCTCCGCAGGCGTGCTGATGATGCCATCGCGGACCATAAAAAGATTTTCGCCACTGCCCTCAGAAACACTCCCATCCTGATTCAGGAGTATTGCTTCATCGAAGCCTGCCGCGATTGCCTCGGACTTCGCCAGGATGCTCGTCGTGTAGAGACCTGAAATCTTGACGCCCGTCGGCATCGAAGAGTCCATCGGCCGTCGCCACGAAGACGTCTGGCACCTGAGCGGACGCGTATTGTCGATATACGATCCGAAGGGCAGTATCACCAGCATGAACTCGTTTTCAAGGGCATTCAGGTTCAGGTTGGCGACCGCCTGCTGGCCCTTGAACGCCAGGGGTCGAAGATACACATCCTGGCGGTAGCCGTTTCGCTCAAGCAGGTCGGTGGTGATTTTGCACAGATCGTCGACCGAATACGGCAAATCGATTCGAAGAATTTTGCACCCGCGTTGCAGTCGCTCGTAGTGCTCCCTGAGTCGGAAGATAGACACCTTGCCGAGCTTCTCGTTCCAGTTGCCTCGAATACCTTCGAACACCGAAGTGCCGTAGTGAAGCGCGTGTGTCATGACGCCTACCTTCGCGTCCTCGAGCGGAACTTGCTTCCCGCCGAGGAATGCCCAGGCCTTTTGCGTCATGATTTTTCTCCTGAATATGTCACAACGCCCGCAGCCACCGTTCCCGGTTGAAACTCAAAGTTGAAGCTCAGAGTGTTCCGAGACACAGATCGCGCGGGCGTGTCAGCTCAATATGTAACTGCACTATTACTTGCTGGCGGACCAGCCGGGCAATTATACGAAGGACTGAGCAGGCAACAACACCCGTCAGCCGTCAACAACAGCAGAAGTTCAGCACTTCGCACTACAGCCATTTCAGAAAATCGAAATCGGTGGTGGCGCAGTCAATCTACTTTTGTTGTCACGTGGTTCGCACAGGTATCAGTGTGTCGAAATCGTGTTCTCAGCGATGTAATCAAAATTGATGTCTTCGCCAAGACCCGGCAGCATCGGCATTGGTATGTTCCCGTCCTCGTCCATCGGGTCGACGATGCTGTTCAGGTGTCTCGGCACTTCATCGTGGTCGATGAACGGGTGAAGCAGTCCGCGTTCGTACCACGTTGTATTCGAAATCGCGCCGATCACGGCCAGGTTTCCTGCCCCACCGCCGTGGATTTCGCAGTCCATGTTGAACGATTCGGCCAGGTGCGCAATCTTCATGCTCGGTCCGATTCCGCCAACATCTGCGACTCCGACTCGACAAATGTCGCAGGCTTTCGACGCTATCCACTCGGCACGTGTGTGGAATTTTCCGTATGCGTACTCGGGACCGATGATCGGAATTTCGAGTTGCTCAGCGAGCCAGCGGTACGACTCCGTAGAATGTTCGTCCATCGGCTCTTCGTACCAGTAGTAGCCCAGGGCTTGGATTCCCTTACCAAGTTCGAGCGCATCCATTCGCGAGTACCAGTGGTTGGCATCGAGCATTAGTGGAAAATCGGGCCCTACTGCTTCGCGGACGGCCGCACAGGCCTTGATGTCCATCTTCACGCTGGGCGCCCATGTGACCGGCGGCATCCACGTATGAAGTTTGATGGCCTTGTACCCTCGCTTGACCATCCACTCAGCAAAGTTGCCATAGTCCTCGGGTGTCGCAAGGCCTCCTTCTATTTCGTCACCGCACATCGTCGAGCCGTACGCAGCCACCTTGTCCCGATATCCACCGAGCAATTTCCAGACTGGTGTATTGAGAGCGCGGCCTGCCAGGTCCCACAGCGCAAGCTCGGCAACTGAGAGCGTGCGATCGGTCAGATTTGCACCGCTGCCACGCTGCCACTTGGCCAGGTTGATCCAGAGTTTCTCCCTGTCCATGGGGTCCTCGCCCATGAACACCTTTTTTACGAAGTTTTCGAGCACGTACGGCCTGAGTGCTTCTCCAGAACCGAACGAATAACCGGAATGCCCATCATCTGTTGTGATAGTAAGCATCGACTCCTTGGAATCATGCTCGGGTCCGGGGTGGGTATGCCCGTCGGTGTCGCTGACCTTCTTCGACCTGGTTTTGAACGTTGTGACTGTTATCTGCTCGATCTTCATTGGACAGAGACCTTCCGTGGGGAGTTATTGCGGTACGGCTGAGAGAGATCAGCGTACTCGGAAATTGCTGAATCGATCTTACCGATCAAAAATGGCCGAATCGGCAAGCATTCTAGGCGTTGTCGTCACCACCGGCACTTGTTCCACCGACAAATCGACAAAATTTGCACGAATCCTGTGTCATACTCTCGATTCATTACGGGGTTGCATGGATCGGAGTGCTAATCAGTGACTGAGCGGCCGTACATTCCTGAGCCCGAGCCACATGTTGTTCAAGGAGAACGATCTGACAACGTCAATCGTCTCGTCCAGGCCGCAGCGGTTACCGGCATAGTTGCTCTCACAGTGGTCCTGACACTGTGGATCGCTCGTGATTCAGAATCCTCCGGAGTTGAAATTTTCATTCCAACCCCAGCGCCGATCACGTTCCAGGTCTCGGGCGAGGTCACTCAACCGGGCGTCTACTCGCTCGACGGCGATCCCAGGGTTGGCGACGCAATCGATGCTGCCGGAGGGTTGACGCCGGATGCCGACGATCGTCGAATTAATCTCGCCCTGCACGTTCGTGACGGCGCAAAGATCGTCGTTCCGTCCCTGGGCCCAACATCTGGTTCGCTGCCTGAAGAGATCGAATTACCGGGGGACCAGACAGTCGATTTGGGTCGCATCGACTCCATCGTGTCGAGCGAATCCACAACCCCAGACACTGGATCAAACAACGGATCGCTCACCGGTCTCATCGATCTCAACACCGCTACTAAAGATCAGCTGATCCTGCTGCCCGGCATTGGCAACGTACGTGCAGATTCGATCATCGAGTGGCGCACCAACAATCTCATATCGTCTGTGAACGACCTGTTGGCCATCAGCGGAATTGGCCCGGCGACCGTCGAGTCGATCCGCCCGCACGTTTCTCAGCCGTGAAACTGCTAAAGGCATCTATCGTCTTCACACTGGGCATTGTCGCTGGCCAGACCATGTCACAGTCGCCGCTAACGGGCACGGAAGTGATAGTCGGTCTGGTCGCATCCCTTGTGGTCGTAGCGACGGCGATTTACACCAGAAAACACGTAACCCCCGCGTTACTGGTCCTTGTGGCACTGCTCGGCGTTTTTCGGGGAGCGACGGCTACGGGATATTCAACCGCGGCTTCGTGGAGTGATATTCCACGTAACGAAGAGCGCGTGACACTCGAAGGAGTGCTGTTCAGCAACCCCGCTCCAGCGAACGGTCGCACACGCATACGACTCGACGTCGAAACCCGGGCCGAAAACAACGCCACCTATTCGATAAACGTGTACACGGGTCGTCTCCACGACCTGACGAACTCGTCTCGGCGTTCCGACGACTTCCGATACGGAGATCGGTACAGGGTCTCGGGCCGTTTTCTGATTCGCTCGACAGCAAGTAACCCCGGTGACATATCCGGCACGATATCAACACCGAGCGTCGAATTGACTGGCACGACCGGTGGATTTGCACTACGACCTTTTATTTCCGGATTCCGATCGAACACCTCTTACTACCTCGTCGACTCGCTGGGATCCCGGACCGGCGGGCTCGCAGCGGCAATGCTCGTTGGCGATCGAACAAAACTGCGGCCTGAAACAATCGAAGAATTCAGAACTTCTGGTTTGTCCCACATTCTGGCGATATCCGGCCTGCACATCGCCATGGTCGGCGGAATCGTCCTTGCACTATCCGTCTGGGCGATCGGACGCCGGAGACAGCTCTACCTCGCGGTCCCGTTACTCGCTGTGTGGGGATATGCGACGTTGGCCGGCCTGACGCCTTCGGTAAATCGGGCTGCCATCATGTTTACGGTCTACCTCGCCGCCAGACTGTTCGGACGGCAGCGCAGCGTCTTACCCCCTCTAGCTCTCGCAGCCGTGATAATGCTGGCTATCGACCCCGAGATAATTCGGTCGATCTCGTTCCAGCTTAGCTTCGCCGCCGTCCTTGGCATCGCCCTGTTCAGCGCCAGAATCGCTGCGCGTGGAAGCGAGTGGATCGAGCCGTCACGCAGAATTCCGCCGATCACGAAGCGACCGCTGGTCGGGATGGTTTACGGAACGGCAGTATCGCTCGCCGCGACGCTCGCCACGGCCCCGCTTGTCGCCTTTCACTTCGGAGCCGTACCGATCTGGGGAATACCGAGCACCCTGATGGTCGTGCCATTCCTGCCCCTGTTCATCGGCGGCTCCGGAATCGTTGCCACGGTCGGTGCGTTCGTTGATGTTCCGGTATCGGCGGTCGGTATCGCCGCGCATGGCACTGGCAATTACATGAGTTTCGTCGCCGAGTTGTTCTCTTCTCTGCCTGTCGGACCGATCATCGTCGAAGGTTGGTCGAAGGCACTAATTGCAGGCTGGTACGGGCTCCTGTTTGCCAGTCTGAAAAGCCGCTCAATCACGACCAAACTACGAAACGTTTGGGAGTCGGCTTCGCAGTTCGGCAAAGAGACAGTCACCAATCGTGATCAAAACGCGGGCAATAGTCCGTCGTCCGGTACCGCCTGGCGCAGGCGACAGGGACATGCGGCAGGAATTATCTGGATCGCTGTTGCAGCATCGCTAATCGCCGCGGGGGTCACGCGGGCCGACTCACGCGAGCTTGTTGTCACTTTCTTTGAAACAAACAGGGGTGACATGATCCTGATCGAGACCCCCTCCGGTGCGAGGCTTCTTGTCGATGGCGGAGACGATCCCGACGTTGCGGTTCAAAACCTCGAATCGGTCATGCCACCGCTCGATCGGAGGATTGATGTCCTGCTCTCGACGCACCCCGATGCCGACCATCTCGGTGGGCTAGAGCGAGTAGTCGAGCGGTTCAACATCGAAACGATCATCGATTCGGGTGTGAAACACGACTCAGCCGTGTACGAGAGTTGGGCCGCGTTAGTTAGTAAGAACGATCTGAATCCCCTGGCAAAAACAAAAATCCTCACTGCTCAACCTGACCTGGCGATAACTCTTGACCGCGATGTCCGACTTACCGTTCTGCAGACCGAGTGCGTAGTCGCCAACTGCACAAATTTCAATGACAGGGGTGTTGTGGCGCGACTCGACTATCGAGACGTTTCGTTCTTGCTTACCGGCGACGTCACATCAGGGGGTGAAACCGACCTGATCCTCACCGATAAGCCGGTCAGGTCAACCGTCTTAAAAGTCGGTCACCACGGCAGCAGGACGTCGACGACAGTAGAATTCCTGGACGCGGTCGATCCCGCGCTGGCAATAGTTACAACTGGAGTCAAAAACCAGTTCGGCCATCCGCACGACGACGTTATGAAACGGCTCTACGACCGCCTGCCGGATGGAGCCGTCTACGTAACCCGCGACGCCGGCACGGTCATGGTCAGCACCGACGGCAAACGCCTCTGGGTGGCGTCAGAGCGTTAGGGACACCGCACCGACCAATCCACTTCAGCCGGAAGTGGGCCACTATTCCCAGCCGCGACAATCTTGCTTCGCCCGCCCGGGCAGATAGAGCACACCGCCGGAAAATCTCAGGCTAACTCCATGCCACCGTGACAAGATCCGGTATCCCGTCCCAGCGACTCGGTCCGGCGGCACGCATTACTGCGATTCTTTTCACGACTTCCGGATTGCCAAGTCCGTGTAAGGGCTTACCGGTCAAAATGTTCACAGCATTCTCGCCCCAGCGCCTCGCACCCTCGACCCCGCTCACTTCAGAAGTCCCGGCCACGTGCGGAGTAATTGTCAGGTTATCGAGCTTCAGCAAAGGGCTTTCGGCATCCAGGGGCTCGATTTCTGTCACGTCAATTCCGGCCGCCATGATCTCGCCTGTCTGGAGCGCCTGTTGC
Source organism: Chloroflexota bacterium (assembly GCA_027623655.1). Lineage (GTDB taxonomy): Bacteria > Chloroflexota > Dehalococcoidia > Lucifugimonadales > Lucifugimonadaceae > Lucifugimonas. The sequence continues at coordinate 8,533 of JAQBVG010000011.1, read as the reverse complement.
AGACCCGCTTCATCCACGATCGGACCCCGCGCACAGTTGATGAACACCGCCGACGGCTTCATTTTCCTGAACGCCTCGAAATTGAAAATGTGGTTGGTCTCCGCCGTCGCGGGCGAGTGAACAGTCAGGTAGTCCGACTCGGCCAACAACGTATTGAACTCGACCAACTGGACACCAAAAAGATCGGCTGTCGTCTGGGGTACGTAAGGGTCGTACGCGATGATCTTTGCCGGGCCAAATCCACGAACACGTGTGGCAAACGCCTTGCCAATATTGCCAAACCCGAAAATGCCGACGGTATTGCCAGCGATGCGTCGCAGCTGACTACGAAGACGATTGATCTCGTCCGGTCGGTCCGACCATGCACCTGCCTTTAGAGCCGCGTTCTGCTCGGAGACCTTGCGGGTGATTGAAAGCAACATCGCCATCGCGTGATCGGCCACTTCGCTCGTGTTGATGCCCGGAGTGTTAGTTGCGCAGATCCCAAGCTCGGTCGCAGCGGCCAGATCGATCGAGTCGACGCCAACTCCCGATCTGCCAACCATCTTCAGCTTTGGCAGAGCCTCAAGAACTTTCCGGGTCGTGTGAGGGACCGTGCCAACCAGTAGAACGTCGGCGTCCTTCGCCGCAGTAATCACCTCGTTTTCGGTGTTGCAGGCCACGTATTTGACATCGATGCCTGCCTCGCGAATCACGTTCAACGTGAGTTCGCTCGGTGGGCGGTTGTTCATCGTGATGACGACCTTGAAGGACATTCGAGTTCTCCGGTTGACCGGCCAAATTTTCGGCCCGATATTCAATGGCAGCCCAAAGGGCCGAAGGTTACTCCAACAACTCCTCGCGCGTCACACCTCTAATCTACTTTCGGCTTTCGACTTGCGGAGCCTGTTGAACTGACGAACCCACCGGCTCACAATGCGCCAGTCAGCCAACAGCGTAATTCCGACCGCACCAGGAGATCCCCAATCGTGACTTCACCCTACGAACCGCTCGTTGAACCGGGTCGTCTCATGATCAACATCCCGGTACCGATGCGTGATGGCGTAAATCTTTCGGCCGACATCTGGCTGCCCGACTCCTCCCAGGGCGATGGCCCCTGGCCGGTTCTGCTGCTGCGCACGATCTACGACAACCAGGAACCTCGATACATTGGCTGGGCGCGCAGGTTCATCAAAAAAGGCTACGCCGTCGTGATGCAGGACTGCCGGGGTCGCGGCGATTCTGGAGGCGAGTGGGAACCCTACGTCTGCGAACTCTACGACGGTTACGACACTCACGAATGGGTTGGCCAGCAGCCCTGGTGCGACGGCAACGTCGGCACATTTGGTCTTTCGTATCCGGGCTTCACACAAACGCTGCCAGCCTCACTACGGTCGAAATACTTGAAAGCCGTCGCACCGATAGCCTCACAACAGGTCAACTACGGCCACCACCGGATCAACGGCGTGATCCACCACAGCGTTGCTCTTACATTCCTCAACATGCTCGGTCACTCGATGCAGAGCGAGTCACTGAAGCACTACGACCAGCAGGAGTTCTTCAAGAAACTGCCGATCGACACGGCGATGGAGGTGGTGACTCCTACCCATCCCTACTACAGGGGCGTGATCGAGCACGAGCAGTACGACGACTGGTGGGACAGCTACAGCCTTCGCAACAGGTACAGCGAAATGGCGGTGCCATCCCTGTTCATCACGGGCTGGTTCGACTCGCTATCGCATGAAAATTTCAAGCTCTTCAACGGTTGGAGCAAGCAGGCCCGAACCGAAGAAGCCCGAAAAAAGACCAGGCTGATCGTCGGACCCTGGAGTCACCAAATCTCCCCGTGGGGCAGAGTGCCGATGGGCCAGAACGGCGAGTACCAGGACCGTACATTCGGCAAGCAGGGGCTGTGGGACGTGATAGACATGCACACCCACTGGTACGACCAGCGGTTGAAGGGAATCGACACCGGAATCGACGACGAGCCGCCAATCAAGCTGTTCGTGATGGGCGAAAACGCCTGGCGGTACGAAAACGAGTGGCCGCTGGCGCGCACCGAATGGACAAAGTACTTCCTTCATAGCGGCGGAGACGCGGCCCGCGAAGGTGGAGTGTTATCGACGGATCCGGCGGTTGACGAGCCAACTGACGGATTCACATACGATCCTGCCGATCCCACCCCATCTTGGGGTGCCCAGTACCAGAGCTTCGATCTGTGTGGTCCGCGGGACAGGACCGAAATCGAAAAACGCCCAGATGTCCTGATATTCACGACGGATGTTCTCGACAAAGAGGTGGAAGTAACGGGTCCGGTCTTGGCAACGATCTGGGCGTCTTCCGACGCACTCGACACCGATTTCACATGTGCGCTGATCGACGTGGAACCCGCAGTTGGAAAATCGCCAGAAAAAGCGATCATTCTCTGCGAGGGGATAGTGCGTGCAAGGTTCCGGAACGGCACTGATAATCCAGAGTTGATGACCCCCGGCGAAATCTACGAATTCGAAATCGACATGTGGGACACCTCGAACCTGTTCAAAGTAGGCCACCGGATTCGTATCGAAATTTCGAGTTCGAACTTCCCTCGCTACAACCGAAACCTGAATAGCGGAAACCCGATAGCAACCGATACCCAAATCACGGTCGCCAATCAGACGATCTACCATGACCACGATCACCCATCACGAGTAACGCTCCCGGTCATACCCCGCCGATAGGACCGCCGTTACGTACCTCAACGGGCGGAAGTACTGGCAATCCACAGACCGAACAGCCCGGTTCGCTGGCCCCCCCGATACCAACTTCACTATCCAGCCAGGCCACGCAAAGTGGGATTGGATTGGATCCACAATGATCGTCATCGCATGCCCTGGCACAGCGATTTTGACTCGATCGTTCGCAATTGGCAGGGGTAACCCGTGACGCGCCAACGCCGTGCGGCTAAACTCGCTCGGCAATGACAACTTCTAACACTTCCTCGTACATTCCGTCACCCACCCTTCACGGTATCCACGTCATACGCGACGCTATGGTCCCGATGCGCGATGGCATTCGACTCGCTACCGACATTTACCTGCCCTGCCACGGCAATGGTCGCCTTCTCGATGACGAAGTTCCCGCCCTGTTAGTCCGCACCTCCTACGACAAGACCGCCCCCGAGTGGGACGATGTAGTTCCTTACTACGTCCGGCGCGGCTACGCCTTCGTTGTGCAGGATTTGCGGTCCCGGTTCCGCAGCGAGGGTGACGGCCACTACTACCACACGGTAAATCCCTGGGAAGGCGATGACGGCTACGACACCGTCGAGTGGCTGGCCGAGCAGGACTGGTGCTCAGGCAAGATCGGCACACTTGGATCGTCTCACAGGGCCATAACCCAGACACAGCTCGCGCTACGCAATCCGCCCCACCTGGCGGCGATGTGGGTCGAGGCAGGCCCGACCAACATCTATCGACACGAAGCCCGAGAAGGCGGAGCGATGTCGTTCCAGATGTTCGGGGCCGCTCACCTCCATGCCCTCGACAGTCATGAGGTTGGCACCGACAAAGAGAAAGCCAGAGTCATAATGGACGCTATGCGCGCCATGCGCGACTGGATGCAAAAATTTCCGCTAAAACCCGGTGAAACCGCGCTCAGGGTCGCTCCCGATCTGGAAAAGACCGTGTTCGACTACTACTACCGGGGCGATTACGACGATTGGTGGGCACAGGAGGCGGCCAACCAGGAACCGTATTTCGACCAGCACGCCGACGTGCCAATGACGATCACCTGCGGTTTTTACGACAACTTTGTCGGCGCGAGCGCCAACTACTACGTCGAGATGAATCGGAGGAATGAATCCCCTGCTCGACTCATCCTCGGTGCCTGGTGCCATGGTGGTATGCGGGCGAGCGAATCCTGGCATGGAGATGCCGACACCGGTATCGAGAGCGTCTGGACAAACGCCATATACAACCCCGAGCGACTCAGGTTTTTCGACGAACACCTCAAAGGCCTGCCTGCCGCAGATAACGATTCGCCGGTCCGGATTTACGTGATGGGTACCGGCGACGGCTCAAAGACCCCACGGGGCAACCTGAACCATGGCGGTTACTGGCGAAACGAGCAAGAATGGCCGATTGCCCGAGTTGAATTTCAGACGCTGTACATGCATGAAGACGGCTTACTCGATCAATTTGCCTCGGCCGATGAGACCGGTTCGCTGACCTACACGTTTGATCCCGAAAACCCCGTCCCGACGGTCGGTGGTCAGTTAGTGGGCATGTTCGAGATCGTCCCACCTGAAGATGGCGGTCCCGCGCTCGACAACGTTCCCGACTACATGGACCAGTGGACCCTTGCTCGAAATAACCTGCGAGAGGTGATAGAAGCCGGGGGCTTTCACCAGAAAGAAGGCCCGCAGTGGATCGGTGCAAAGGAGCCATACCCTTTGTTGAGAGACCGACCCGATGTCCTGGCCTTCGAAACCGAACCGCTTGCCGACGACACCGAGGTTTCCGGCGAGGTCATGGTCAAAATCTGGGTCTCCTCCACTGCGGTCGATACCGACTTCACCGTCAAACTGATCGACGTCTATCCCGAGAGCCCGGACTACCCGGAGGGTTACCACCTCAACCTCGTCGACACGATACAGCGTGCGCGCTACCGAAACTCGTGGACCCATCCCGAAATGATGACGCCCGGAGAGCCCTGTGAAATAACTGTCACGCTGTGGCCGACCTCCAACGTGTTCAAGAAAGGGCACCGAATCCGGGTCGATATTTCTAGTTCTAATTTCCCTCGCTTCGACGTGAACCCGAACACCGGCGAGCCGGTGGGCCGGCATACAAAGATGATCAGTGCCGACAACACCGTCCACACGAGCGCCGGTCTGGCATCGAGGGTCGTCCTGCCGATTGTTCCAGTTGAGCAGCGTATTCCTCCGTCCTTAACTGGAGGGAGTTAGAGGGTGGGTTGTGAAACCGTCGTCACGAATTCGCTACGCGCTTGCGTTGCGAGCTCGGACGGTCATCTAATCTTCGTCTTCAACAACTCGATGATTCCCCGACAGAGATTTTCAAAATACTTATCGCCCATCGTGACCGAGTAAGGAACGCCACCGATCATATTTATCAGGGCCAGCAGCTGCATCTGCCGCTCTTCAATCTCAGTTGGCTGGCGTCCATAGCCGCGAAAAAAGTAATCGCGGAGCACCGGTTCGCGCTGCCAGTGGTCAAACGCCATTCGCGCAACATCTTGCAGCCAGATCGAGTGCCGTGACTGCTCCCAGTCGATCAGTCCAAAACGGATTCCGCGCCCCTGCCTGTCGGCAAACCAGTTGCGAGGTGAATAGTCCATATGGGCCGGAACCACTCTGGCGTTGGCGAACGCCTGCCCGTCGCCGATAACCTCTTTCGCCCAATCAATCGTCCGCGAGTCAAGGTGACCCACTGCTGCGGGTATGTACCGGCCGGCCGCGCTAAGGACGTCCTCGACAGGTTCGACCGACTCTGCGATCGCTATCGGGGAATCATGAAGAAGTCTCGCAAATCGGCCGGCCAGTTCGAACATAGTCTGACACTCGTCACGGGAGACAACCGTGGAATCGAGCAATCCTCCCCGCACCTCAGAAATGACGATGGCCTGTAGTTCATCGTTTTTGGCCAGGATATCTGGCGTTGACCACCACGATTGATCGCCCAAAATCGGCACCCATTCCCGAAGGGCCCGAGTCTCCCTCTCGAACTGCCCATCGGAGTCGTGCGCCTTTAACAAGAAATGGTTTTGACCCTGTTCGACACGCCAGATCAAGGATCGCCTGCCAATACCACGTGTGTTATCCGTAATCTTGACCGCGGTTCCAAGGGAAGAGTGGACGAAATTGACCAAACGAGCATTGGCTTGAGAATTTGGACTGCTATCGCTCATGAGAATCCTTCAAACTCGTTCGGTTGACTTACCACGTCAGCTCCCGGTCGACGTGTAGTGCCTCACACCGAATTGCCAGACGCGCAGCGTGACCGCTAGAAAAACGAATCCTATAAGCGGTGACAGGTACTGGAACGTCACAGACGTACCAAGAGGATCAACCCTGTCAAGAATCGCGAGTGTCGGGAAGTAGCTGACAGTCGCCAGCAGAATAACGTAGAAGAATATGTCGCGGAACCATGCCCTGTAAATAACCACCGGGTACTGCGTCGTTTCAACGCCGCCATACGTGACCGCGTTCATGATCTCAAGGGTCTCCGTTGTCCAGAACGCCAGCGTTGCCTGCAAAACGATAAGTCCTGCGAAAAGGGCAGCACCTCCGAATACGGCGAAAACCAGCAGACCAAACCTCGCAGCGTTCCAGTCGATATCCAGCCCGCTGGACGCCCAGATCAGGATGATCAGTCCCTGCGCTAAGCGGCCCACTCGCCTGAGCGTCAACTCCTGCCCTGCAAGCTGCAACGCTGTCGATCTCGGCCTGGTCAGCAGTCGATCGAAGTCGCCCGACTTGACCATCGTCCCGAAAGTATCGAAACCCCGGGTCGCAGCATCGGAAATCGAAAATGCGATGTTGACCACGCCGTACATGAAGGCAACTTCTGACAGCTCCCAGTCACGGAGGGTGCCAAACCGGTCGAACAAAACCAGCATGCCGATGAACTCGATGCCAGTGCTTATCAGGTGACCCAGCGACAGCATGATGAACGACACGCGGTACTGCATCTGGCTTCGAATCGAAATCTCCAGGAACCTGCCGTAGACGTATGCGTTGTTGATCAGATTCATCCGCCTTGAAACTCAATGCGGCGCAGACTACGCGCCATCATCCATTTGCCCAATGCGACGAACGCGAAAGTCCACACCAGTTGATGTGCGACGACGAGCAACAGATCGGACGGCGGAATATGCCCCACGTAAAGCCGAAACGGTGAATCGACGATGCCGCTGAACGGCAGCAACCTGATCGCAGTCTGGGCCCAATCCGGAAAAAACGGAAGAGGGACGATGTTTCCAGAAAAGATAGCGACCACGCCCGGTGCCATGTAGGTAAGACCCTCACCCGATACAGTCCACAGCAGCGCAATACTCAACAGGTTCGTGAAGGCGGCACTTAACGCAACTGCCCCGATCATCGCGACAACAAACGCAAGTCCCGATGCCAGCGAAGCCGGTGCCTGGAGATCGAAGAAAAGCGCCGCAAGCACCAACAGTGGTACAGATCGCAATAGCGTCGGTGCTGTGCGCAACGCAACTGCCCGCCAGTACCACGCGTTGTAAACGTTCATCGGGCGGAGCAACTCGTAGGTCACGCCGCCAGACCGCACCATTGACTGAAGGTCGCGGTCCACGTTCCACGGCAGGACTACCAGGAATGCCTGGCCAAGCCAGATGTAGGTGATCACATCTGCCAGTTCCATTGGTTGTGACGCCGTCGATGAGAGAAAAAACGCCTCGAATATCATCACCCGGATCAATCCCCAGAAGAGTTGGGTACCGATGCCCGCAACCGCCGCCGAACGATATTGCAGGAGCGCCCTGAATCGTGCACTCACAAGTGCCCGGTAACCGATCACAGACGGTTCTCCGAGTAGATCCGAGCGATTGTTTCCTCGATCGGGGGATTCTCGACGAACAGGTCCCGCACCGGATGGGCTGAGGTGACCAGTCCGATCAGGTCTGAAGCGGAAACCTGCTCGGGATTGAAGCTCAATTTCAATCGATGCCCGTTCCGCTCAACAACTGTGGCCAGCGGGACCGAAATATCGACGTCATCTTCTACAAAATCAACGATCAAAAGTCGTTCTCGGCCGGTCCGCGCACTGAGATCTCTCAACGAGCCATCCTAGAGTATCCGGCCGTTCCCGATAACCATTACCCGCTCGCACAGCGCTTCTATATCGTCCATATCGTGGGTGGTGAGTATCACTGTCAGCCCTCGAGCGTGATTGAACTCTCGAATAAAGTCGCGGAACGCCAGCTTCGAGACTGAATCCAGCCCCACCGTCGGCTCATCGAGAAACAATATCGACGGGTCGTGAAGCAGCGCCGCTACCAGGTCGCAACGCATGCGTTGCCCGAGGCTCAGTAGCCGAACAGGTATGTTCAACAGCGACCCTACGTCGAGTCGCTCGACAAGCTCGGCTTTTTTCGCGTTGTAGGCGGCAGCGTCAACGCCGTAGATGTCTCGCAGTAGATCGAACGACTCGATCACCGGCAAATCCCACCAGAGCTGCGTCCGTTGACCGAATACAACGCCGATACGTTTCACGTGGGCGATCCTGTTCGCCCATGGAACCAACCCGCCGATCTCGCAACGACCTGAATCCGGCGTCAGAATTCCAGAAATAACCTTGATGGTCGTCGACTTGCCCGCGCCGTTCGGGCCGATGTATCCCACGAGTTCGCCAGGCTCGATCTTGAACGAAACCCCGTCGAGAGCTTTGATGGTCCGGTATTTCCGGTGTGCCACCCCAACAAGCGCACCCCATATACCCGGCCGACGTTCGGCGACACGGAACGTCTTCTTCAGGTCTTCAACAACGATGTTCGACAAGTGCTGTTCCATTTCGATCCGAAAAACACG
>JAQBVG010000117.1 GCA_027623655.1 Chloroflexota bacterium | reverse complement strand
CACCGGTCTGCCGTTCGTGTTTGCGGAATGGGTGATCAGGTCTAATGTTCCGCCCGGGCAAGCTGAAGATTTCGTCCAGATGTTAACCACGGCAACGGTGACCGGAACGAACCTTGTCGATGAGATCAGCCGGGCCAGGACAACTGACTACATGTCGAAGGACGATGTTGCGAACTACGTCCGGAATTTTGTTTATTTTCTTGGCGCCCGGGAGCGATCAGGACAGCAGGAGTTTAAACGCAGGCTCGGCAAGTTACCGGTATGGCGTCCACAGGTACCGACAGGCCGAAACTACGGAACAGCGCCGGCCTCGTAGCTGAAATACGGAGTGTAGAAAAAATGCTCAGGGAAATTACCGAAAAAGTCCTCTCCGGCCAGCGAATTTCTGGCGAAGAAGGGCTCTGGCTCATGACGGAAGCCGAGTTGCTCGATCTCGCACCCTTGGCCGAGTACTGGCGTCAGCGCCACAACCCGAATGGCAATGTGTCGTACGTGATCGATACGAACCTCAACTACACGAACCTGTGCGACGCCTACTGCTCGTTTTGTGCCTTTTATCGCACCGACCCAAAAGACCCGTCGGCGTACACCTACACGGTCGATCAGATCATGGGCAAGATTCAGCGGGCCCGCAAAAACGGGGTCCGTACAGTCCTTATGCAGGGCGGTCTTAATTCCGAACTGGGATTCGATTACTACAAAGAGATGGTGTCCGAAACCAAGAAACGGTTTCCGGACGTCACTCCCTACTACTGGTCGGCGCCTGAAATTGTCCGCATGAGCGAGGTTTCCGAACTCCGCTATGAGCAGGTCTTTGAAGGCCTGTGGGGGGCCGGGCAGCGGTCGATGCCGGGCGGGGGATCAGAGATTCTGTCAAACGAGGTAAAAGCGGTAGTTTCGCGGTTCAAGCCAAAAAGCACGGTTGACCAGTGGACCGAAGTTCATGAGGCTGCGCACCGGGTAGGTTTCAAAACTACAGCGACCATGATGTACGGCCATGTTGAAAAAGATCACCACGTGGTTGAATCGCTCGAGCACATCAGGCGTGTCCAGGATCTGGCCCTGGCTAATGACAACGATGGCGGGTTCACCGCATTCATCCCGTGGTCATACAAGAAGGACAACACGGCACTGGCGAAGATGGTCGAACATGAGGCGGGACCGAACCAGTACCTGAGAATCATTGCCCTCTCACGGATCATGCTCGACAACATCCCGCATATCCAGGCATCGTGGTTCTCAGAGGGAAAAAAGACCGGGCAGATCGCGCTTCGGTTTGGTGCCGACGATTTTGGGGGCACTCTATTCGATGAAAATGTGATGCTGGCCGCAGGGTTTTATAACCGCACGACCGAGAACGAAGTCAGGGAAATGATCACCGAAGCCGGCTACACCCCGGTTCAACGACTTACGAACTACGAAATCGTAGAGGGTCTGAAACCTGAAGCAACTGAAGCACCCTCGGGCCAAATCTCGGCGCTTCAGCCCAACCACACATGACGATCAACGAAAAGACGATAATTTTCGGCCACAGCCCCGACGCTGACGACGCGTTCATGTTCTACGCGATGGAAAAACGAATCGTAAAAATCCCCGGATACACGATTACTCACCACATGGAAGACATCGAGTCGCTGAACGAACTTGCCGAAAGTGGTCGACTACCGGTGACAGCAATCTCGGCCGCACGTTATCCAGACGTGGCTAAACACTATCGAATAATGTCGTGCGGTTCTTCAATCGGCCGAAACTACGGTCCGATGGTCGTTGCAAACGAGGCGATGACGGAATCCGATCTAGAAAACAAACGAATCGCTGTCCCTGGCCGATTTACTACATCGTGGCTGTTGTTCCAGATATTTGGCCCGGTGAACTGCGAACCTCTATTCGTCGACTTTGACGACGTTGGTCCGGCCGTAAATGAAGGGCGCGCCGATGCCGGGATACTGCTTCATGAAGGCCAGATTCTCTACGAGAAGCAGGGCTTTCACGGGATAATAAGCCTTGGTGAAAAATGGCATGAAGCTACGGGACTTCCGATCCCGCTTGGGATAGATCTGGTCAGTCGACATATAGATTCTTCCCTGGCCCAGCAGATAGCCAACGCCTCGCTGGCGAGCATCGTTTACGCACGAGACCACGAAGACGAAGCGATCGAGTACGCACTGAGTTTTGGGCGTGGCATTGATCCGGACGACGGAATAAAATTCGTGCGGATGTATGTCAATGACGACACCGTGGACATGGGCGAGGAGGGCAGACAGGCCCTCGAAAAGCTGTTCTCGATGGCGGTCGATCGGGGTGTGTTTGCGGCGTCGCCAGAGTTGGACATAGTCCAGGCTGTCTAACGATCTACCGGCAACAACCAACTAATGCAGGTCGGAAGTTACTTCCTGACTGACCCTGATCGAACGTACCGACAGGGAGAGGTTGACGGCCGATTTCGAGCAATGCCAATGGCTACTGCTGTCGCTCTTCAGTCCGGGCTACGAGATTGCCTGTTCCAGCTCGGTAAGCGTAAACGGCTTCGGCATGAACGAATCTGCGCCAAGAGCCTTTAGAGTATCGAGTTCGGCTGGCTGAGCATGTGCGCTCATCACGATCACACGTTCAGGGCGTTGGTGGGTTCCTTTGCGCAGAGCTCGGAGCACCTCATAGCCATCTACTTTCGGCATCATGAGGTCCAGGAGTAGCGTTCCGAACTTGCGAGTCTTGAGTGCTTCAAGCGCCTGTTCGCCGTCCACAGCTATCACAATTTCCGTGATGCCCAATTCCTCGAGCATTGCGACAACTGCGTCCCGTGTCGCTGAATCGTCTTCAGCTATGAGCACAGGCGTTACTCCTGTTCATCTTGTAGTGTGTAAATGCCATGACCAATTTTGAGGCTAGTTTTTGTCAGTTAACATTCATGATCGTCGCTCACGGGGTGAACGAGCGATAGACAGAGGTTCATCTGGCATGAATAAAGACCGAATAATTTGAGCTAAAAGTCCGAATTCCGAGGTTGCTTCGATAGTTACTCAAACAACGCCTTCTTGAGTTGCTCAAGCTTAAACGGTTTTGCCAGGACTCTATCGATCCCCAGGTCCTCCAGGTGCTGGATCGGTACAGGATCCGAGACACCGGTCATCAACACGACCCGTTTCGGCCGTTTGATATCGGGGTCGGTCCGAATCGCTTCCAGCACATCCATCCCACTGGTGGAGTGCAACACCAGGTCGAGCAACACCACATCGGGAGACAGCTCTTTGATCGCGGCGATACCCGAAGCACCATCCTCAGCGAAATGAACCTCGAAATCTCCAATAAATTCCAGTCCTGCGTCAACCGCGTACCGGATCGATTCTTCATCATCGATCACGAGGATCCGTATTATTGCCTTTTCGTTCAATTCGTTGACGCTGTAATGTGACTGGGTAGCGATTGAGATGCAAGTGCAGATAAACCCTCGTATCAGAGGATTGAGAGTATACGTTTGCTGACTGTCCCAAGACGGGTCGCAAATACGGCAATCATGTTTACACACGAAATGTACAGCCTGTTGGGGCACCTTCAGGAAAAAGAGGAGCCCAATCGTTGAGGCAATATACCGGTCAACGGCAACCGCTGGCCGCGAGCATTAAAGGCGCTCCGGCGACCAGTGTTATCGTCGGTTTGAACATCCTGTTTTTCTTTGGGGTAATGTTCACCGGCGGCGCTACCACACAAAACCTGGTCGACTGGGGTGCAAAGTACGGACCGTTCATAGCAGACGGTGAAGTGTGGCGCCTGGCTGTGCCGATGTTCCTGCATGCCGGATTCTTTCATCTACTGACGAATCTGTTCGGTCTCCTGATATTCGGTTCGATGGTCGAACAGACGTTTGGCACCAGGAATTTCGTAGCGCTCTATGTAGTGGCCGGAATTATGGGAAATGTCGTCAGTTACGTGGCCGGGCCGAACCCGGGTGTCGGAGCAAGTGGGGCGGTGTTCGGCGTAGTTGGGGCGTTTGGAATGTACCTCCTGCTCAATCGCCGTCTGCTGGGCCAGGTAGGCAGCCAACAATTGACCACGATCGGGGTGATAGTGGCGTTAAACATTGTTTTTGGGCTTGCTACCACCGGAATCGACAATGCCGCCCATTTTGGCGGCCTCCTGGCAGGCGGCCTGATGGCATACATGATGGGGCCCCGTGAACGTCTCGTGGAAGTCTCAACGCCGTTCAACTTCGGCCCGCCGCGGATGGCCCTTCGTACCCGCCAGCAGTCTGCAACTCGGATGGCCATCGCCGTGGCTATCGTTCTGGCTGCTGCAGCCGTACTGACAGTGCTTGAGTCGCAAACTTACGTGACGAACATATTCGGAGACAAGATTCCGGGCTAGCTGGGTGCTCACCGTTCGGTTCGCAGCATGTATACTTCGGTGAAGCAACATTTATTGATATCAAGTATCAATTAGAGTCACGTCAACCATGGCAGCATCGATCGTCGAATCTGGCTCTATTGACCTGAGCAACGCTCTTGAAGATCGCGGATTGCGCCGCACGGCAGCGAGATCGGCCGTTACCGGACGCATCGAACAGTTGAACGACGCATTTACGGCCGAAAATCTATGCAGAGACCTGCCTGATGTTGGCAGGGCGACCGTATACCGGACAATTCGGCATCTGGTCGACGCCGGAGCGCTGTGTAAACTACCGATCCTCGATGGCGCACCGATGTACAGTATCGCCCGGGTCGACCACCACCATCACACGATCTGCGTTCGATGCGGGGCGGTCGGCGAGTTCAGGCACTCAACGGTGGAGCGTGTGTTGCGATCGCTTGAAAAAGAGATAGACGGCGACATCGTGGGGCATCGGATGGAGATATTTATCACCTGCCGAGCCTGCCTGGGAGATCAACACGCGATAAAGAAGACGTCACGTTGACTGGTCGAATCTCCCCGGATCTGAACCACGATCCAGATGAGACTGAATCTCATAAATACACGCCTCCAGGCGTGAATACACTCACACCAGAACAGATCCCAATTCGGTTCGACGAGACATGGTTCAGTTACAACTCGGAGCCTGTCGTCCGTGATATTAATTTTTCGATAACCCCCGGTGAATTTGCTGCATTGCTGGGGCCAAATGGATCCGGGAAGACCACCCTGATGAAACTTGCCCTGGGCCTACTGAAACCCACCTCGGGTCGGGTCCTGTTGTTCGGCGTGCAAGCAGATCGGTTCACCGACTGGCACCGTGTGGGCTACGTACCTCAGCGCACGCAGTCAACTGAATCTCGGTTCCCCGCACTTGTCAGGGAAGTTGTCAATTTCGGTGCCTACTCCGGGTTTTCGCCCTTCGCAATTTTCAGGCGTAGACAATCCACTCGAGTCGATGAAGCGATGGAGATGGCAGGCATACAGAACCTGGCCAATCGCCGGGTATCCGACCTCTCTGTCGGTCAGCAGCAGAGAATGCTGATCGCAAGGTCGCTGGTGCGAAAACCGGATTTGCTGGTGATGGACGAGCCTGTCGCAGGCGTCGATGCTGCAGGCGAAGAGCAGTTTCACTCGATGATTCGCCGACTCAATCGGGAGCTTGGTATCACGATCGTTATGGTTTCGCACGATATAGGGGCGGTAATGCGTGAAGCCACGACTATTGCGTGTGTCAACCAGGACATTGTCTTCCACGGCCCTGTTCATCAGCTCGACGCCCGGGCTCTTTCAAGTCTTTATGGATTTCCCGTTGATGTGTTGATGCACGACCCTGAACACACGCACAGATAATGTAATGCCAGAAATATTCCAGTACGAGTTTATGAACAGGGCGATAATTGCCTCCGTTCTTGTTGGGGCCACCGCCCCGGCATTCGGGGTATTTCTGGTACTCCGACGTCTTTCGTTGATGGCCGACGCGCTCTCTCACGTTGCTCTCGCCGGTGTTGCGATCGCTCTTCTTACGAAGGCGTTCGTGCCGGTAGTTGCACTGGTGGCGACAACGGGTGCCGCAGTGTCGATTGAGGAATTGAGGATGCGACGGCTGTTACCGGGAGACGCGGCACTGGCCGTGTTCCTCTATGGTGCGCTGGCTGTAGCAGTCGTGTTGATAAGCATTGCTGAAGGGTTCAACAGTACCCTATTCTCTTATCTGTTCGGAAGCGTCCTTGCCGTCACCACAACGGATCTCTGGTGGATGGGAATCCTGGCCCTCGTGATCGTGGCGTTCATGCTCATGTTCAGTTCGGAACTCGCGCAGGTCACGTTCGATCCCGATCTCGCCCGTATAAATGGCGTCAGGGTCCATTTCTTGAACCTTGGACTCGCGATACTGACCGGAGCCACGATCACGGTCTCCATGCGAGTCGTCGGGGTGCTGCTCGTGGGTGCTCTCATCGTCATCCCTGTCCTCATTAGCCTGCGAATCACCAACGGGCTGACGCGCACGGTGGTTACATCGTCGGTGCTAGGTGTGTTCGTAGCAGTCACCGGGATGGTGATCGCCTACTACGCTGATATTGCTCCCGGTGGCAGCGTGGTACTCACGGCTATCAGCGTGCTTGTGATCGTAGAAACGTTTTCATTCGCGCGCAGAATAAACGCACGTTCAACACACCGCGCTGCCCCGGAACAGTCGCAACATTCTCACGCCCACGAAACTCATGCTCATGGACTGACTACCGTTCAGGACGAGGATTCATTGCCACATCGTTAGCTAATGTGGATCGGTGGTTGGCGGCGCTGGCCTGACGGGCACACGGGCCATCGTGAAAAGGACAATGGCGGCAACCAGTAGGAATATCGTGATCCAGAACATCAGGTTGTACTTGCCCGTCGAGTCGTAGATCAACCCCGCCATAATGGTTCTGTCAGAACTCAGCGTCGGGGCAGAATAGCATCATTTCATGTCCTGCCCAGGCTGCCTGTCCACGTCCATCTCCAGGAGAAAACTTCGAACCTCGCTTGGCTATCGGACTTTCTACTGCCGAGACTGCGATAGGCGTTTCAACGAACGTTCAGGCACACCGTTCAATGATCTCCAGTTCCCGAACGACATCGTTTTACTCGCGGTACTCTGGCGTCTGAGATACAAACTCGGATTCCGTGACGTTGCCGAACTACTTTTACAACGAGGATTCGAGGTCAGCTACGAGACGATAAGGGTGTGGGAGTTCAGGTTTGCACCGTTGGTCAGCGAGAATCTTCGCTCGAAACGTCGTGGCAAGTCTGGACGC
>JAQBVG010000116.1 GCA_027623655.1 Chloroflexota bacterium | reverse complement strand
CCGCGGGGAGGGCGGCTGCAGCGTCCGCCCTCCCCGCGGATTCCCGTTAGTCAGTCTTTACGGGCGGCTGACGACTTTGGCGATACCTGATGACCAGCTATCGCAGAGAGCCAGTGCGGCAGCGGCCCGCGAGAGGGTCCCGGGGTCATCGCGAAGTTTGTCCCAGGGCTCTTCCATATCAGCCATAGACCTTACTGCCCGGGACGCGATCACTGTGCTGCCGTTGATCGACGCAGTGATTCCCAGATTGGGTTCGCCGGAACGCGCATTTATCTCCCGGAGTGCGTCAACGAGTTGACGTCTCGATGTAATACGGGGTTCGAAAACATAGCGCTGTATGTAGTTCGCTTCTTCGATCCCTTCAGGCGGCTCGACGATCCGTGACAGGTTGTTCACGGTCGACCGTGCCAGTGCACCAACTCGATCCCACGCTTTGCGCGCATCCTGGTTGTCGAATATCCCATCGACACGTGCCTGCAGGTCAGCGAGATTTTCGTAGGGTGTGGACGACACGATGAGCATTCTCGCGGAAGCAACACTGACAGTGGTCATCCCATCGGCGATGCCCATCTGTTTTCGCTGCTCGATCACCGCGTCCATCAGCTCAAAAGCCTTGCCTGGCAACGGCTCGCGCAGGATCCTCATTAGGTATTTCGGAGTCATTGAGACCTCTCTTCCATCCCAACTGTTTGAAATCGGTATGGCGTTTTCGACAAATGCCGTGCGTTCAGACGTTGGTGGAGTTTGTTCAACCGGCCGGTGGCTGCCCGTGCCGAATATTCCCGCGCCCGGCCGGATGGATGATTGAGTACTGTGTTCAGTGACAGGACAGACAGCGGGAGGGCGACCTTATGACTATCGAGAGTATTCGTCAAGTAGTTGTTAGAAGCGATTTGGAACCGTAATAAATTTCGTCAGGCCCGACGTAATGCGCTATGGATTCTGGAGAGTGGTCGACACAGTACGCATCAGGCGGTGTCGCGCGACCGCTCAGCCTCCCGCCCGTTCGGACTCACCGAGACTCAGTATGCTGGACCGAGAATTACGCGCCCGAACGCGACCGCAGCGGGCTTAGACGCCCAGCGTCGTGCGGAGGTCGGCCAGTACTGCTTCAAGCGTTTTCGCGTCGGGTGTTTCGGCGTAGATACGGACGAGGGGTTCGGTGCCGGACATGCGTACCACGGCCCAGGAACCGCCAGCGAGATCGAATCGAACGCCATCACGCCGATCTTCGGATTCGAGTGCGAAGCCACCCAGGAGTCCCGGAGAGGCAGAGGCGACTTTTTCGGCCAGGCCAGCGCGTTGCGATTCGTCGTAAGAAACGTCGATACGACGGAATGTGTGTGGGCCGACCAGCTCGTGCAGGCCACTCAGTAGCTCGGATGGTCGTTTGCCACTCATTACCAACGCCTGCAGGAACAACAGGCCCGAAAGTGAGCCGTCTCGCTCCGGTACGTGTCCCTTGAACGCGTAGCCACCGCTCTCTTCGCCGCCCATCGAGCAGCCATTTTCGATCATCGTTGGCCCGACGAATTTGAAGCCAACGGGAGTCCTGTAGACCGGGGCGCCGTAATGAGCCGAGAGCTTGTCTACCATCGAGGACATCGTGATGGTGCAGGCAACGCCTCCGAGCTCGTTGCGGCGACCCATGAAGTGATCAGTCAGGAGGGAGAATACTTCGAGCGTTGTGAAGTAATTGCCATTTTCGTCGACGATACCCACACGGTCGGCGTCGCCGTCGAGGGCAATTCCGAGGTCGGCACGGTGTTCACGGACCGCAGCAGAAAGCGGCAGGACGTTGTGTGCTATCGGTTCAGGCTGGTCCATGCCAGGGAAGTTTGGGTTGTGATCAGATCGGATCTCGATCACTTCGATTTTTCCGCCGGCCAGGACCTCTGGAATTATGCCGGCACCGGAACCATGCATTGCGTCGACCACGATCTTCAGGGGCGCAGATTTTAAGGGTGCGACATCTATTACACGGTGAAGTTGCTCGATGTAAGGGCCGATTACGTCAAAGACCGTGTTAGCGGCCCGGCCACCAACCTGTTCGGCAGATTTTCCGTCGAGAACATCGGCCAGATGCGCCTCAATCTGCGCTACTTCCTGCGGAGCGGCCGATCCACCTGCAGCCGATTTAACCTTGAACCCGTTCCACTCCGGTGGATTGTGGCTGGCCGTGATCATCACGCCGTTCGCCGCGCCGTGATCCACGACTGCAAAACTGCAGGCCGGGGTGGGGGCTGGAACATCGAACATGTGGGTCGCGATTCCGTAATTGTTTACGACTTCGGCAACGGCGTTCGCAAACCTGGCCGATCCGTAACGGGTGTCGTAACCGATCACTAATCCCTGGCTGGCACGGCCTGTCGTTACGAGATTGCGGGCAACAGCTTCGGCACAGGCCCGAACGTTTGCGAAGGTGAAGTCCTCCGCGATTATCGCCCGCCAGCCATCGGTCCCGAACTGTATTTGCGGACGCTTATTCATGTAACGAGTTGCCTTTTCGACTCCCTCTCCCGGCGGGAGAAGGTTGGGGTGCGGGAGTTGTCACGCAGTAGATTCCACCGATTCGACTGAGCGTGGCCGGTGTCGGATACTTCGCCTTTGAACCCAACCTCCTCCCCCGGGGAGAAGGGATTTTTACTTATTTTTTGAGAGCGTCTACCCGGTCGAGTTTCTCCCATGGCAGATCGAGGTCGTCGCGTCCGAAGTGACCGTAAGCGGCGGTCTGCTGGTAGATGGGGCGTCGAAGGTCGAAATGATCGATGATGCCCTGGGGCCTGAGATCGAAATTCGCCTTCACCAGTGCTACGAGCTCGTGTTCGGGTCGCTTGCCAGTGCCCTTTGTGTCGACCTGTATAGAAATCGGGTTGGAAACTCCGATGGCGTATGAGAGTTGAACCTCAGCCCGGTCGGCCAGTCCGGCAGCGACGAGATTTTTCGCGACCCACCTTGCGGCATAAGCGGCGGAGCGGTCGACCTTCGTCGGGTCCTTGCCGGAGAAGGCGCCACCACCGTGACGGGCGCTGCCTCCGTATGTATCGACGATGATCTTGCGACCTGTCAGTCCGGCGTCGCCGACCGGGCCACCGATAACAAAGCGGCCCGACGGGTTGATGTAGTACTTAGTGTCGCTATCGAGGAGATTAGCGGGGACAACCTCGTTGATCACATGCTTTTTGATATCGGCAGCGATCTGCTCGTTGGTGGCGTCGGGATCGTGCTGTGCAGAGATGACGATCGTGTCGACTCGAACAGGCTTGTGGTCGGTGGTGTATTCGATAGTTACCTGGCTCTTTGTGTCAGGCCGAAGGTAGCTGATCGTGCCGTCACGACGAACGGCGGAGAGGCGGCGGGTCAATTTGTGCGCAAGATCTATCGGCAGCGGCATATACGATGGTGTTTCGTTGGAGGCGTAGCCGATCATCATTCCCTGGTCGCCGGCACCGACCTCCTCGGCACCTGTTTCACCACGTACTTCAAGGGCGCGTGTTACGCCCGCCGAGATGTCGGAGGACTGTTCGTCGAGGGCGACGAGCACGGAGCAGCCATCGCAGTCGAACCCGTAGGACGGATCATCGTAGCCAATTTTGCGGATGGTGTCGCGGACTATTTTTTGTATATCGACATACGCCCTGGTCGTAATCTCGCCGAATACCAGAACGAGTCCAGTTGTTACGGACGTTTCGCACGCCACGCGGCTCATGGGGTCCTGGGCGAGCAGGGCATCAAGGACGCCATCGGAAATCTGATCGGCCATCTTGTCAGGATGGCCCTCCGATACCGATTCCGAGGTAAGTAGATAGTTTGTGTTGATCATCGTTGTTGTAAGAGCTTCTAAGACTGATCCGTACTTCAGGTTACTGGCAGGTTTACTGGCCCGGATCAGTATTATTTCACCTGATCCGGGCCATAATTCGGTTTACCGGGGTGGGCTAGGTGCCCATCTCCCAACTGTTCAAGTACTTGTCCTGCTCGGCAGTGAGGGTGTCGTAAGACATCCCCATGGCGCCGAGTTTAATCCTGGCGATTTCGGTGTCCACTTCGCGTGGGAGAGTGTAAACACCAGGACCGAGTTTCGAGTGGTTCTCGACGATGAACTCGCCGGCCAGAGCCTGGTTGGCAAAGCTCATGTCCATAACGCTGGGCGGGTGACCTTCAGCGGCACCCAGGTTGATCAACCTGCCCTGTGCCAGCAAGAACAACTTCCGGCCGTTTTCAAGAGAGTACTCTTCGACGAATTCACGGACGCTACGTTTGGTTTCGGACATTTCTTCGAGTGATGCAACATTAATTTCAACGTTGAAGTGGCCTGAGTTTGCGATAACCGCGCCATCCTTCATGACCTCGAAGTGATGCTTGTCGATGGCTTTCATTCCGCCGGTTACCGTGAGGAAGATGTCGCCGATTTTCGCCGCCTCGTTCATCGACATGACCTGGTGGCCGTCCATGACTGCCTCGAGTGCTTTTACCGGGTCGACTTCGCAGACGATCGTGTGAGCGCCCATGCCCTTGGCGCGCAGTGCAAAGCCCTTGCCGCACCAGCCGTATCCGATAGTGACCACAGTTTTGCCCGTAATGAGCATGTTTGTCGCACGGATGATGCCGTCGAGTGAACTCTGGCCGGTGCCATAGCGGTTGTCGAACATGTGCTTGGTCTGCGAATCGTTGACTGCAACGATCGGGTATTGAAGCTTGCCTTGCCCGTGAAGGGCTTTCAAACGAATTACACCGGTAGTGGTCTCTTCCATGCCACCGATCACATCCTTAAGGAGGTGTTGCTTTTCACTGTGGAGCATCGCCACAACGTCGGCGCCGTCGTCCATGGTGATGTGCGGACCCGTGTCGACAGTTGCCGACATGTGGTCGTAGTAAGTTTTGGCGTCCTCGCCCTTGATCGCAAAAACTGGAATTCCCGACTCAACAAGGTGGGCTGCAATGTCGTCCTGGGTGGAAAGCGGGTTTGAGGCGCAGAGCGTGAGGTCGGCACCGCCAGCTTTCAGGGTGTGCGCCAGATTCGCGGTCTCTGCAGTAATGTGCAGACAGCCTGCAAGTTTCAACCCTTTTAGTGGTTGTTCCTTCGCGAACCGTTCCTTGATGGTGCGTAGCACCGGCATTTCGCGTTCGGCCCACTCGGTGCGCAACGCACCCTTGTTTGCCAGGGCAATGTCTTTAATGTCGTAGTTCATCGTATCTCCGGATAGCTGCAACAGATTTTAGTTGCGAATCAGTCGTTTCTGTAGTTGTTTTCCGGGCGATGGGCGCTTTCGGTCGCCGTCAGCTCAGGGGGTTGAATCTGGTCAGGTTGACGAACGCGTCGAATCGTTCTTCGATGTCCGTCCGGGTAAGTTGTTTGAGTCGGTCGAGACCGAAGTCTTCTACGGTAAATGATGCCATTGTGCTACCGACGATTGCAGCGGTGCGCAGTGTTTCCTGGTCGACGCGGTCGACCGACGCGAGGTAACCCATGAACCCGCCGGCGAACGAGTCGCCTGCACCTGTGGGGTCGATGACCCGTTCAAGGGGATATGCAGGTGCTGCGAGAGAAAATCCGTCACCAAACAGTGCGGCGCCGTATTCACCGCGCTTAATGACAGTCGAATCAGGACCGAGGCTGATAATCGCAGCTGCGACATCAGGTAGGTGGTTTTGTTCGGTCAGTTGCATTGCCTCGCCCTCGTTGATCAGGAGAGTGTCGACTTTGCTGATGACATCTAGGAGTGCCGGTCGCTCGATATCGATCCAGAGGTTCATCGTGTCGGCGGCAACCATTTTAGGTCGTTCCGTCATCGATTCCAGCACTTTCAGCTGAAGATTCGGATCTATGTTTGCCAGGAACAGGAAGGGTGCATTTGCGTGCGCACTACCCAGTTCCGGCTCGAAATCTCCGAAAACATTGAGCTGTGTTTCGAGAGTAACGGCCTGGTTGATGTTTTTCAGGTATTCGCCGGTCCAGCGAAAAGTCTTGCCGTTCGAACTGATAAGGCCAGATGTATCGATCCCGTGGGCTTCGTACATTGCCCGGTCGGCCGGATCGAAATCACTCCCGACTACTCCTACGAGCGCGACCTCAGAAAAGTAGCTGGCTGCGACTGAAAAGTAGGAGGCCGAACCACCCAGCTGCGAGTTTCGTTTACCTGCCGGAGTTTCGACTGCGTCGTACGCAACAGAACCGACAACCAGGATTTTCAAGCGAACTTCTCCGACCTCAAATAACCGACATCCGCGCAAGGGGCGGAGTGAATTATTTCTCGCTACCCGTCGAGTAGGGAAGACCCTTCTTGATCCATGTACTGGTACCGTCGTCTATATTAAAGAGACGTTCGGCACCCGCACCCATAGCGGCAGCGTACTCGGCGGCCAGGCCGGACCTGGCACCGACTTCACATATGAAAAGAAGGTTGCCTTCAGTGGGGAGTTCGTCGAATCTAGGGATTACGTCGTCGACGGGAATCCAGAGTGCATCTTTGACGTGGCCGCCGGCGTACTCGTCGCCGCGTCTAACGTCTACCACCACAGCGTTTCCTGCCTTGATCATTTCGTCGGCTTCTTCGGCTGTGATCCTGGTGTATGGCTCACCGTTAATATTCCTTGCCATTACTTCGAGTTCCTTGGGTGCTGAGTTGTTCGAGCGAGTCGACTACAAATATGAGTGTTGTGGATAGTTCTGATCAGTCTGGTCAGTCTGGTTTACATGCGCTCATGTTGCCGGGCGACACGGTAAGTTGTGTGGCACTTGCCCGTTTTGATGCCGTGGCACAACTTATCCAGTGTACTCAAAAAGTGTTAGACAGACAGGCTGGTATTCAACTGGATTCGTGTTGACACCCTGTTTCATCGGGTCATAGACTTGTTCTTCGCCCTCGACGCCAGTGCGCGTTTCAGGGCGGCACCTTAACAACTGAACAGTGGACAGAAAGAACGTCAACTTTACGGAGAGTTTGATCCTGGCTCAGGACGAACGTTGGCGGCGCGCATAATGCATGCAAGTCGAACGAAGTCACGCCCTCCGGGGTGTCGGCTTAGTGGCAGACGGCTGAGTAACACGTGAGTGATCTGCCTTTGGGTAGGGGATAACAGAAGGAAACTTCTGCTAATACCGCATACGATCTACGGTGTAAGGCTGTAGATGAAAGGTGCCGGGTAACTGGTTTCCGCCCTTAGATGAGTTCGCGGCCTATCAGGTAGTTGGTGGGGTAA
>JAQBVG010000010.1 GCA_027623655.1 Chloroflexota bacterium | reverse complement strand
TTGTCCATGTGTGACCTCCTTTACTGGAAGTCAGGCTCAAATACCCCGGCACAACAGGCCAAGAGGTTTAACTACGGGTTTTTGAGATAGTTACTTACTCAACCTCTTCGAGCACCTCATCAGTATCTTGTCGAATGTCATCAATTTCTGGAATTAAAGAGCCAATGGCACCCAATCGGACATCAGGGAAGCGGATCTCCGGGTTCCCGCTGCACGATCCGATCGACGTACGTGCTCAAAGTTCCCACCCGCTCGGGATCGATCCCGCCCGGCTCCACGATCTCGTCAACCTCGGCGATCGTGATCCTGGCTGCAGTGGCCATGGCGGGATTAAATGCTCGAGAAGTGCCGACATACTGCAGGTTTCCTCTCGTGTCGGCCTTTTGTGCGCGGATCAAAGCGTAGTCGGCATGCAGTGCGTGTTCGAGTAAATAGGTCCGGCCATTGAATACACGGTGCTCACGTCCTTCAGCCGCGGGAGTACCGACCCCTGTCGGAGTGTAAAACGCTGGAATACCGGCGCCCGCAGCGCGAATTCTTTCGATCAACGTGCCCTGCGGCACGATATCGACTACTGCGCGTCCCTCGCGAAATGCCTTCTCGATCTCGCTCAGTGGATTGGTCGTGCCGGGCACCGGGAACGAACACGTTATCTTTGTCGCCTGACCACTTTCGAAAAACATGCCCTGGTCGATCGGATCAAGATTGTCGGGCCAGCCATAGCCTGTAGTTTTCGAAATTCCGGCAACATTGCCGATGATCGTGAGGTCGCCCACACCCAGGTCCCGCAAGGCCAGCATTAGCCGCGTCGGCTGGCCACCGGCGCCGCCGAACCCGCCGATCATCACCGAAGCACCGGCGGGAATGTCGGCCACTGCCTCCGCAAACGAGCTTGAAATCTTGTTTTTTGGCACGTCGAGATTGTACGGCCATTCCGGTTCGCGTCACATACACTTCAAAAAGTTCACGCCCTGACAACCCCGAAGACCGATCACGGTGCGATTCTAAAAGTAGCCGAGCTCATTGAAAAATTTCGAACACAAAAATGACCGATTCACGCTGATTGCTCACCGTGGTGCATCTTACGACGCACCCGAGAACACGTTCGAAGCCTTCGACCTGGCGCTATCGCTCGGATTCGACAACTTTGAGACCGACGTTCAACTGACCGGCGACGGTCGGGCCGTACTCATCCACGATGAGACCCTCGACCGCACCACCGACGCCTCCGGCGCGGTCGCTGAAACAACCATCGCGAAGATTAAATCGCTGAACGCCGGACTGTGGTTCGACGGTCCCGAAGACGGTGCGGGAATTCACGGGCCGCTTGCCTATCCAGAGGCGTTCGTGCCAACCCTCGACGAGTTCCTGGAACGCTACGCCGGGAAAGCCCATGTGCACCTGGAACTAAAATCGACACAACCCGCGCTTGCTGAGACCGCAATGAAGTCGCTGGATCAGTGGGGGTGGCTCGACCAGCATACCGGCGACAGCGTTGCACCCGGACTAACTATCTCGTCGTTTCACCTCGAACAACTCGCGCGGTCGATCGCAGTAATGCCCAACATTGCACATGGCTGGCTGCTCCAGAAAATCGACAAGTCCTCACTGAAACATGCGCTTGATCTCGGGCTGTCGGGCATCTACCCGAATGCTGGCAGGGTCACGAAAAAGCAGATAACCGATGCCAACTCGGCAGGGCTGGTCGTCCGGACATGGGGCATTGCGAACTCGAAAGGCGCACTGAAACGTGCCTACGAGTCGGGCGCGGTCGGAACGACGGTCGACTGGCCGGCCAGAGCGCGCGAAATAATCGCAGCCCTCTAGTTGCTTTAGCCGGACTGGTCCAACGATCCGGCAAATCCTCACGCAACATCCACACCGTTTCGGCAGTAGCGCGCCTTAAAACCGCTACGTTTCTTCGAGATTCGTTTCGAATTCGAAACACCTACCCGTAGTTTCGAGCCTGCCTGGCCCGGCCATCACCATCCGGCCGGCCAACGCCGAACACTGAGCGGAGTGAATAAAGAATGTTCTACGACACATCCAGCTTCAAAAAACCAGCCCCTCATCTGCGTGACGATCGATTCCATGCACTTGTGATGCTGTTGCCCCGTGAGTCGAAGCGACTCCTGGCACGGGCGGTTCTGCAGACCCCGGAAGTAAAGCGCGCTCTCAAAGATGGATGGTTTGTCATCTCACGGGGAGTCACTCCTGCGTACATCCTGGAAGAACTAACCGGTCAACCGGCTGACAAGGGCAACTGCACGGCGGGAATAGTCACGAACGGACGCCTTGGCAGTGTTATCGAAGAAGACCGGCTCGGGCCATGGGTGTTCAAGAGCGGCGAACTTTCGGAAATCCCGGCTCCAGAGGCGCTGGCGCAATTTCGGGCCAGGGATGTGTCGATCAAGGGCGCCAATGCAGTCGATCCCGAGGGAAACATTGGGATCCTGGCCGCCGATGCTGCCGGTGGGACTGTCGGAGGAATCTGGGGGACCATCACGGCACGCGGCGCCCACTGGGTGGCTCCTGTCAGCCTCGAACGACTCATTCCGTCTGTGATCGAAGCGTCACGAGTGGCCGGAAACCGCCTCTGGGACCTCACAATGGGGCAGGCGGCAGGTCTCATGCCGGTCGTAAGCGCCCAGGTCATCACCGAAATCCAGGCGCTCGAAATCCTGACGGGTGTATCCGCGACCCACATCGCGTCGGACGGGGTGGCCGGGTCAGAAGGTGCCGTGATTCTTTCACTTTGGGGCGAAGAGGCCGTTGTACGAGAAGCTTTTGAGCTGCTCGAAGCGATCAAGGGTGAGGAGCAGTTCGACGCCCCGACCCTGATTCCGTACGTCCGAGAACCCGTAGCTGCGCCTCAACACTGACCGGAAGTCACCCGGACTTCACTCGATGCCGTGACCAAAAGTCTCGACGGCAGTTGCTGAACTCCATATTTTCTGTACAAATTCAGTACGAATGCTGCTGAAGTGAAGTAAAGTCGGGCCCAGCAAATGAGACATCGTCCGGTTGATTGGCCGTGACCGACTGGCGGTGACGGCAACGGCACGAGAAAAACCAGAGAGATTACTGCGCTATGAAGATCGAAAAAGTTCGACTCCGACACGTCTTTGGGACCATCGAAACGGACGGCACCTTCTGGGAAGAACGACTCGCCATGCCACTCGATGTCTACCCGGAGTTTCGAGATTCCTCGAAAAGAGTGAAGTGGAGCGATCAGGCCACCCCAAACACACTCGCCCACGACGCCTATTTCGTCCAGATCGAAACCGACGACGGAGTGGTCGGAATAGGTGGTCCGATCGACAAATCTGTCGCCTTCATCATCGAGAACGAGCTTGCCCACTTTCTGATCGGCCGTGACCCACTGGCTACGGAGTTCATCTGGGACATTCTTCACCGGGCGATGGTCCACGGTCGCCAGGGCAACACGATGATCGCCATCAGTGCGATCGACAACGCCCTCTGGGACCTTAAGGGCCGGTATCTCAGCGTGCCGGTCTACACGATCATCGGTGGCCCTACTCGGTCCGAAGTGCCTGCCTACGCATCGATGCTCGGCTACGACGTGCTCGACATGGGGCGTGTGGCGGCACGTGCAAAACAACACCAGGAACTCGGCTACACCGCACAGAAATGGTTCTTCCGTCATGGGCCGATGTCCGGGGCCGAGGGTTTCAAGAAAAACGTCGAGATTGTCGAAACCCTGCGCAGCACCCTGGGCGATGACGACGACATCATGCTCGACTGCTGGCAGTCGATGGACGTCGACTACGTGATCAAGCTCGCAGAGGCCATCGAGGACCTCCACCCCCGCTGGCTCGAAGAGTGCGCAATGCCCGACCGCATCGACTCGTACCGCAAGATCCGCGAATCCACGAACATTCCACTTTCCGGTGCGGAGCACCACTACACCCGGTGGGGCATGAAAGAGTTCATCGACGCAGAGGCGCTCGATATCCTCCAGCCCGACATCTACTGGGCAGGCGGACTTTCAGAAGTGCTGAAAATCGCCGCGATCGCTACGACCGCCGACCTCATCACAATCCCGCACGGCCACTCGACAAACGCCGGTATTCACTTCTCGGTCAGTCAGTCGCCGATCCACACCCCGTACCAGGAATACCTGATCAAGTGGAACACGATTCACCAGCATTTCCTGAAAACCCCGGTTAAGCCGGAAAATGGCTCGATCAAAATCCCTGACACAGTCGGGATGGGTATGGACCTCGACCCCGACAAAATCGAAAGAGAAGAAGAACCAAACTTCGGCTCGTAACCCGCCCCAGGCGACGCATGTCCGCCCGCCCTCAAATAAGAAAAACGCCACTATGAAAATCACCGACATCAAACTACGCCAGCTCACCGGGACCATGGACGTCGATGGGCCGTTCATGGAGGAACGGCTTGCCATGCCCCTCGACGTGTACAGGGAGTTTCGTGAACAGGGCCCACCCCAGGCTGGCAACCAGCTCGACGACACGCACTATCGATTGAGCCCGGTCTTCATTCAGATCGAAACAGATGAAGGCGTAACCGGAATATCTGGCCCAACCATGCCCGGCGGCACGGCTTTTCACGTTGCCCAGATGAAGGATTTCCTGATCGGACGCGACCCCCTCGCGACCGAGTTCCTCTGGGACATCATGCACCGCCGTTCGGTTCACGGTCGACAGGGCGAACCCATGATGGCAATCAGTCTTATCGACAACGCCCTCTGGGACCTTAAAGGCAAGTGGATGAAGCAGCCAGTCCACATGTTGATCGGCGGCCCAACAAGGGAATCCATGCCCGCCTACGCCTCGATGCTGGGTCACAACGTCCTCGACATGGGACTGGTGCGTGAGCGTGCACTCGAAATGCAGGGTCGTGGCTTCAAAGCGCAAAAATGGTTCTTCCGACACGGCCCGATGTCCGGCCCCGCCGGTTTCAAGAAAAACGTTGAACTGGCCGAGACCCTGCGCCAGGCACTTGGCGACGACGATGACATCATGCTCGACTGCTGGCAGTCGATGGACGTCAACTACGTGGTCAGGCTCGCTGCCGCCATTGAAGACACCCACCCGCGCTGGCTCGAAGAGGTCGCCATGCCCGACCGTATCGACTCGTACCGCAAGATTCGCGAGTCGACTAATATCCCCATCTCGGGCGCCGAACACGAATACACCCGCTGGGGCTTTAAGAGGTTCATGGACGCAGAGGCCCTCGACATCATCCAGCCCGATCTCAACTGGGCTGGTGGGCTGTCGGAAGTCCTGAAGATCAGCGCCCTGGCCACCTCTTACGACCTCATAACGATCTGCCACCAGGGTGTTTCACCTCCCGGCATGGCCTGGTCGTCAGCCCAGTCGCCCATCCACACACCGTACGTGGAAATGCTGGTCAAACACGCCGAGATGCTCTACTTCTTCGATGCGAACGAAGGTCCCAACTTCTCCAACGGTGAACTGACCGTCAGTAAAAACCCGGGACTCGGATTCGACATCGACGAGTCAAAAGTCGAATCAGAGCGATACATCGAGTACTAACCGATCCACCTGAAGCCATCGCCTCTCCCACCCCGGCCCTGATAACCAACCATGAAAATTACCGACGTAAAGGCATACCCGCTCAAAACACGCACCGCGCTCGTCAGGGTCTTCACCGACGAAGGCGTTGAGGGCATCGGCGAATGCTCGCCCATGAACGTCCCGATCATGTGTTACTTCGTCAAGCAGGCCTTGAAACCCCTCGTCATGGGCAAGGACCCGCTCGATGTAGAGCGACTCTGGGACGATATGTACTTCGGCACCCACAAACTCGGCACCGCTGGAACTCAGCCGAGCTGTATTAGCGGGGTCGATATTGCGCTCTGGGACATCAGGGCGAAGGTCGCCGGTATGCCGCTGTACCAGCTTCTCGGCGGTGCCGTGAGAAAGACGTTCACCATGTACAAGAGCATCGGTGGAGGTAGCACGCTGACCCCCCGAGAAATGCTCGCAAAGGTCGAGCAGGCCCACGAAGAGGGCTACAGGGCGGTCAAGATTCGCATGGACTGGAAGTACCTCCAGGATGTCGACCCGGCGAAGGACCTCGAAATGTTCCGCCTTTGTCGTGAATTCCTGCCTGAAGAGACGCTCCTCAGCTTCGACGCCAACAACGGCTACTCGGTTTCGACCGCAATTCGGCAGGGCCGCAAGTTCGAAGAGCTGGGTATCTATCACTTTGAAGAGCCAGTCTCGCCAACGAACTACGAAGGCATCCGCGAAGTCGCCGAAGCACTCGATGTTCCGGTCTCTGCCGGTGAGCACGAATACACACGGTGGCAGTTCCGCGATCTGATCAACATCGCCAGGCCTGATCTGGTGCAGCCAGATGTCGTCAAATGTTGCGGACTAACAGAGGGCAAGCGAATTGCCACGCTCGCGGAAACCTACGACATGTCCGTCGTGCCCCACATGACACAGCCATCAATCGGAAACGCGGCATCTCTGGCCCTGTGCGCCACCCTGCCCCTGTCCAACAGACCTCATGAGCACTCGGGGCAACGGAACGATCTCGACGAGCTGTTCGAAGACCCCTGGGAGTTCAAGAACGGCGAATTCACTCTTCCGGACAGGCCGGGCCTCGGACTGACCATCAACGAGAAGGCACTGAAGGCGGCGAGCCTGGCCTAAAAGGCGGGCGACCGCCAGACGACCGGTTTCTGATCGGCAGGGCCAACGCCTCTAGGATACGGCCGGATACGAAACCTACGACTGCCCCATCAGCTCTCTGGCGTATTTGCGTTCCATCTCGCCCAGCTTGTCGACCCTGCGCCGAAAGTCCGGGTCGGTCGAAAACTTCGCGTTTACAAACGCATCGAGCACCTCTCTTGCGACCGCAATGCCGATGATCCACGCGCCCATGCAGATCAGGTTCACGTCATCGTGTTCGACACCCTGGTGCGCACAGTGCGTGTCGTGCGCCAGCGCGGCACGGATGCCCGGGACCTTGTTCCCGGCAATGGCTGCACCGACCCCCGGTTCCGCAAACCAGGATGCCGCGCTCCGCGTCGCCAGAGAGTATCGCCGTTGTCACACGCTGCGCGATGTCAGGAAAATCGACCGGCTCTTCCGAGTCGGTTCCGTAATCCGTGACCTCGTGCCCCTGTGACCTCAAATATTCGACCACCGGACCCTTCATCGAAAATCCCGCATGATCGCCACCAACTGCCAGCTTCAAATCACCCTCCGTATCGAATAACCGCTGTCTGCGGACATTTTTATCCTCACCACTTATACACGGTAAACCGGTCCAGGCTCACGCCCGTTTTACACTCACATCGCGAATCTGTTACCGCAACCCGTCGTTTTAACGATGACCGAGCGGCTGATCGGTTGCGGTTCAACCGCCCGGGCAACCTGCGGTCGGCGAACTCTGCGAAGTGTAGTATCAATGCTGTCTATGATCGTCCAGCAGCGTGGTTCCGGCAGGTAGCACCGGACTACAGGAGACAACAATATGGCGTGGATGCAATCGGCTTCGTCGAGATGGCTGATCGCCATCGCGTCGTCCGCCGCGGTCCTCATCATCGTGAGTGTGCTCATCAGCGTTCTTGCCGACAATCGCAATGTCGATATTCTGCCGGTCGGAACGCCGGAAGGGACGGTCCAGCGATACCTGCAGGCGTTGACCGACGGCGATTTGACTGCGGCGTATGGCTACGTCAGTACAGACCTGAAAAACGAATGCACCCTGGAGCATTTCCTCGAAACAGCACGATGGCGAGAGAAGAACTTCAGTGCGTCGGTGAGAGATACCACGATCATCGACGATCGAACGATTGTCACCGTGGAGATTACAGAACCGGGCAGTAATCAGCCGTTCAGCCAGGGTGGATACAGCTTCGACACGATCTTCACCCTGACGTCGGACAACGAAGAATGGCGTATCTCTGAACCGCCCTGGCCCGTGAGCTGGTGTCCGCCAAAGCAAGTTACTCATAGGGCAACAGCACAGGCATCAGCGAAAGTGGGGCCGGACCTCGTGCCTGCGCCATGGTCGGGATTCTATGGTGAAGGAGGCTGGCGAACATGGAGTTCGTAGGCGCCCTCTTCCCACTGGCGATCCTGGTCGCCATCGCGTTCGCCATAAGTTCGGTCATTTCGCGATCGCGACGAGATCGTTCTGACTCAACATCTCCTGGAATCGGCGCTCGATTCGTCTTCTTCTATCTTTTTTCCTTTACCGCACTCATGGTCGGCGCCAGCGGCGCGTCGGTACTACTCGGGTACATTGTCGACTCACTCCGCAGCGACCTGATCGTTGCACCCGGTGATAGTCAACTTGCGCTCGGCCTTGCTTTGAGCCTGGTCGGCATACCCGCCTGGCTATTTACCTGGAGATTCATTCTCAGGTCGACTGAAGCCAGGCCGTACGACACTCGCAGCACGGTCCGCGGCCTCTACATCTACGTGATCGAGGCCGTGTCGCTGGGATTCTTTGCCGCAGGCGTCACCTCGCTCCTGGTCGTAATACTCGGCGGAGACTCCCTTGAAGGGACCGACATCGCATGGCCCGTGGCTTTTGGCGCGATCTGGTCCTACCACTGGTGGGTGGAATCGGACCTGTCGGCGTCCGACCGCGCGGCAACCCCGTTTCGGTCCTTCTACCTCTACATAGCGTCTGCGGCATTCTTGATCATGTTGCTCACCGGACTGGGCACCGTGTTGCAGCGCCTGCTGGACAGGGCATACACGTCTCTATTCGTGGACGACGTGCTGGTGACCTCATCGCTGTGGGGTGACCCGATGAAGACCAGCCTGGCCGTCGCGGCCGTCGGCGGTGTCTACTGGTGGTGGCACTGGTTCCGGGGTACTCGATCAGACACGCCAACAGCCTTACGGCAGGTTTACACGTACGTCTTCGGCGTTCTTTTCGGAGTGGTGACGTTCGTTGTCTCGATCAGCATGGTGATAGTGGTCGTACTGCAGTGGCTACTTTCCGCGCCCTCGATATCTCCTGCGGGTGAACACTTCCGCGTGCTGACAGGGCTGATTCCCGCCATTCTTGCGGGCGGGGCACTCTGGAGCTACCACGCCACTGTGTTGCAGCGTGAGTCTGCATCCGCCATCGCGCCGGAGTCGGCTCGTCGAATATACAACTACCTCCTAGCAAGCCTCAGCCTGGCCACGCTGGCAGTCGGACTCGTATTTCTGATAGCACTCTTCATCTCGGTGAGTGTCCGTGAGGCACGTTCGTACCTCGTCGACGGGGAGGGCTGGCAGGGTCAACTTTCAATTGTGCTGACTCTCCTCGTTGTAGGCGGTGGCATCTGGACATACTACTGGTACAGGATCCAGAGATTCACCAGGTCTGCGCCAAGTGAGTTGGAAACGTCATCCCGCCGAATTCACATCTACTCCGTGTTCGGTGTTTCCGCCCTCGCCGCACTGGGGAGTTTGAGCACCGCTCTGTTCCTGTTTCTTCAGGCGGTGTTGGAAAGCGACCTGTCTGCTGAAACGCTAAAAGACGCCCAGTGGGCCATAGCGGTGCTGATTGCGACCGGCATCACCAGCGGATACTTTGCGCTGGTGATTCGGGAGGACCGCCGAGTCCTCGCATCCCAGCAATCCGGCGAAGAAAAACCGACCAAAAAGTACGTGACGATTCTCTTGCCGGAGTCAGCAATCGCCATTTCCGATGCGCTGGCGAAGCGCCTCGGCTACAGGATCAAGTCGTGGCTGGAGCCGGGTATCGCCGATGCTCCACAGCTGACCGATGAACAGCTGGACATCGCCGTTGGAGCAATCGCCTCGGCCAAATCAGAAAACATACTCGTGGTAGTGAACGAATCAGGGCTGGATGTCAGGCCGTACCGGACCTGATAGACGCTTGCCTGGCACAGACCGCGACGAGTCCGGTGGGTTTTGCCCGGACCGAACTCCCGTCTAACCCGATCAATCGCCGCTCCTAAACACACTGTAGAACGGAGCAGGAGTGGCGTGGCCACCTTCGCTGACGGCTACAGATGCTGGAACAGGCCAGTCGGATCAGCCCACTCGACGGGCACTCTCAGCGACAGCACGGACGCATCGCAGGTCAGGACGCCGTGATGCGAGTAGAAATCTACAGCGAAGACAGTCTTTCGATCTGTCTTTTCGGTCAGACGTGCCCGGGCAGTTACCGGGCCGTCTACAGGCGTAGGCTTGCGGTAGTTCACAGTCAACGACGCCGTTGCGTACCAGATCTTGTCACCTTCACCTACTTCCCGGCCCTCGGTCTTGTATGCGTCGGCGATGGCCGAGCAGACCCCGTGACAATCGATCACCGAAGCGATGACACCACCGTTCATAACGTCCGGCGGCATGGCGGAGTGGTGCAGCTCGGGCTCAAATATGCAGACCGACTCATCGCCGTCCCAGAAAGACTTGATCCGGAGACCCTTGTCGTTCCACGTACCACATCCAAAGCAGTGGTTCCCGTGAAGACCGTCCTGAAAGTAAGTGCGTTCTGTGCTGCCGTGACTCATACTGCTCCCCGAAACTTACTGCCCGTACCCGGCGACGATCGTCGATTGGCCGAACAATACCTGCTTCTCGCGCCGTGTGGAAGCGCCTGCCCGATCCGAGTGGCACGGCCCGTTCATACTCTGATGAATCGAATCAACAACCGGTAGCCGATCTCGTCGCCAGCACATCCAAACTGCATGTCCAACACCCGACCAACTGACCCACCTCGATCAAGGGCGCTAATTCTGGTGTCGGTGGCAACTTTTTTTGCCCTTTCAGTCTGGTTTTCGACCAACGCGATCGCGGGGGCGCTCGAAGCTGAAAAATCGCTTGGCGAATCGTCGATCGCACTGCTCACGGTCGCCGTTCAGCTGGGATTTGTGTTCGGCACGCTCGTAATCGCAATCACAAACCTCTCCGACCTGATAAACGCCCGCACTCTGTTCGCTGTTTCAGCGACACTCGCGGGAGTCACGAACCTACTCGTAATTCCACTCGATTCGACTCCCGCACTGATTGCCGCGCGATTTACCACAGGTGCCTTTCTCGGTGGCGTCTACCCACCGGCCATGAAAGTTATCTCGGGCTGGTATTCAACAGGCCGCGGGTTCGCACTGGGGACCATGGTCGGAGCACTTACGCTCGGGTCTGGGTCTCCCCACCTGCTGAGATCGGTCTTCGTAGATAACTGGCAGGCCGTTATCGTGGGCAACTCGATCCTGGCAGTCACCGGCGGAATCATTCTCAAGTATCTGGTGAGCGATGGTCCGCACGATGTGCGTGGCGCCAGGTTCAATCCGAGATTCATACTCGGCGCGGTGACTGAACGGGGCCCGAGGCTGGCGCTCACGGGCTACCTCGGCCACCAGTGGGAGCTCTACGCCATGTGGGCGTGGATCGGCAGTTTCATGGTCTACGTGGTTGGCGAAAGGCCACTTGTCGGCGACGGACTCGAACTGGCAAGCGCCCTCACATTCCTGGTCTTCGCCATTGGAGCCGTGGCGTGCTCTTACGCCGGGGTGTGGTCCGAAAAAATAGGCCGTACCGCCGTCACGAGCATCGCCATGATCATCAGCGGAGGTGTTGCATCGTTCATCGGCTTCCTGCCCCCGGAAGCGACCGTCCTGATAGTGATTCTCGTTATGATCTGGGGAGCTTCCGTCGTCGCCGACTCTGCGCAATTCTCAACCGCAATGACCGAACTCAGCGATCCTGTTTATCGCGGCACAGTGCTAACTTTTCAGACCGGGCTAGGGTTCGCCCTAACGACCGTCACAATCTGGCTGCTGCCGATCGTCAGAGAATCCTCGGGATGGGGCTGGGCATTTGCCATGCTCGCACTCGGACCACTTGTCGGAACGATAGCCATGCTGCGCCTGCGCTCTCTTCCCGAGGCCGCGCACCTTGCCGCAGGTAAGAAATAGCAAGTGCACTCCCCGGCAACCACTCCCGCACCCTGACCGAAAAATCACACTCGCACCTTCACCCGGCAGTAGCAAATCCCCACTTCCCGACTTTAGCGGAGGCACCCTGTACGCAGAAAGCTCCACACGCCATCTGTGATAACACCAATTCATACGCCCCTCTTATCGTCGTCGGCGATTTGCTAAAGTTCGAAGCTCAATCAGACCGGCCTGTGAGGGTGCATTGATCTCACGAAAATCAGGAATGGTCCCGCTGCTCCTCTGCCACTGCATTAGCATGCTTCTGGTGTCGTGCGGGTCAGGTGACACAGCATCGGATTCCGTGTCAACGTTCAACAGCGGCGAAGAGCCCGGCCCTGTGTTGCGCGTCGACGAAAAGTTCACGATAGAAAATTTTATTGACGCCGGTTTCAAACTCAACAGCGAGTTTGAGACGGACACAGTTCCACTTGCAGAGAACGTGTACTACGGATTCGCCTCACAGCGCGATATCGAAATCAGAAAGTACGCAACCCACGCCGACGCCCTCTCGGCAGGTGTTGAGTCGGCGCTCGCGGCCATCGGTCGCTCGCCGAGTTCGAATGCAGGCGGCGGAATCATCACGTCTACCGGCAACCGGACCAGTTACCACGCCTACCTGGTGGCCGGGAATACGGTTCTGCTTTGCCAGATCGATATATCGGCCTGCGAGAACCTCGTAAACAGAACTTTGAGCGCCAGTAGCTAACCCGGCGACCTTTGTTACTGTCGGCTGAGAACTACCACCAGAAGCGTCTAACTTCGTTTCCTACTCGTCTATACCGAGCACGATCCAGTTGCCCGCATCGTCAATAACAACCTGGAGTCGTATTTTCATTCCAACATGCGACTGAGTTGGGGACGGCCCGGGACCGCGCATGTTCAGACGAACATCGTCCAACACCACGTCGTCTCCAATAACCTGTCGAACTGTACCTGTGAGTGTGTGCACCGTCGTTGTAACTTCTGTTCCAGATCCAGCCGCTGGCTCTCCGGACGACGGGACCGCCGTGGAAGATGGCACGGCGTCAACTGAACTCACATGCACCTCATTGGCCGAAATTCCGTCTTCGTCGAGAACAATCTCGACTTGTTGGCCGGGTTGGAGATCGCCAACGGTCACATTTATGCCGTCCACTATTACGATCGTGTCTGCACCGATGGATGCTGCGCTATCCGAACCGTCAGGTTGTGTTATGACTACCACTGCGTCGGCATCGGGAGAGACATCGTCCACCAGGATAATTGTCCCGGTTATCGTGGCATCGCCCGGTTGTCCTGCTGGTTCGGATTTTCCTGCTGGCGCCGGAACCACGGCGATCGCAATCGCCTTGGCACCCGAATCCGCGGTTTGTGGCGCCGCATCGATTTCGACGTGTGCCGCCGGCGCTACATCCGCAATCGTCCCTGCCGAACCGTTTTGCTTCTCGAACGTCGTGGACTCAGTTATCTCGAGTGCCCACGTCGTCCCGTCAGAATCGCTTTTCACCGTGATCTTGAGAGGCGTAATGCTAACGACCTCGCCTGAAATCTGGATCGACAGCGATTTGCCTGAGATTTCTTTCAGTTCTTTCTCATAAGCGACCTGGTATTCGGAGTATGCCGCTTCGATTCGAGCGCGTGTTTCGGCTTCGATCGTGTCGAGTGTTTCGTAAAGTCGAGTCAGGTGAACTGAGGCAGTCTCCGATATCCGGGCTTCCAACAACTTCCTCTGGGCGGCGCCTATTTCGTTACTGATCAAATTCTTGAGCTGCTCGATCGTTTCGGTGGCAGTCTGCACTGCAGTCACTTCGAGCTCGCCTGTCTCTTCATCCTCTTCGACTACGGTGGCAATCATGTTCCCTGGTTCTACGTCGTCGTTTCGATCCTCATCCGGAGACACGATCTCGACCTGTTCGCCGTCCTGTTTCTGGATCGTTAGGGTTTTGCCCTTTTTCTCGATAACAACACCAACAACGTGTTCGAACGAGCGTTTCAGAGAACGACCCGTGAACGTCAGGTTGCCGACAACCGGCCCGTCGTCTGTCGACCTGTAGTAGCCGGCGACCTTCATCCCGGCCTGGACGTCCGCAATGCTAAATTTCTTACTTTTGCCTCGGATTGTTGACTTGCTGTCGAGGATCAGAGTCATCACACCGCTTCGAGTTGCGATCTTGATTTGCCCGTTCTCTGGCTCACTCGTGACAGTACCGTAAACGGACGACTTGTTGCCTGCGGCGAGGGTCGTTTGGGAAGAAGGTCCGACTACAACAGCAAAAAGCAGCAGCGCCGCGATTGCTGCCACGCCAACCCGTAGCACCGCACCGAAATTTCTCTGACTGATTGTGATCACTGTATTCGCACCAGCGTGTATGAGCGGCTTGCCGAGCGTCCCTGGAAGTCGCTCGCAAGGACTTCGATGAAATTCGCCCCGTCTTCAAGCGGATAGTCGACCACGAACGCCCCATAAGCCGAAACCTTGACGGGTTCCCCGTTCACGGTCACAAACGCGTCCGGAGCGGTGTCACCCCAGAACGCTATCGCGGCGGCCTCTGTCTCTGATCTGTCCCTGATTCCGGAGATTTTGAGCGGCAAAAACTCTCCTGAAAGCTCTTCGAGCGTGAGCGGATTTAGCGGCTCCAGCAAAACGTTAGGTACATTCGGCAACGCCCGGGCCGTCGGAACTGAGTCCGACGAATCTGGCCACAGGAGCGCGACAACCGCCACGACCACCACAATCACCAGTGCTTCTGCGGCCGCCAGGTACCGTCGAGCTGAATCGCTCCGCCGTGGCGGAGATGGGAGGTCCTGGAAATCTGGACTGGAGGAGTTCGGTCTGGGGTTCATCGATTGCAACCGTGGTTTCTTATGGGGAACAGGAGTAGATAATCCAGACTGCGGGACGTCCTTCAGTGACCCGTCCTGCGTACCTCCGGCGTCAGCCATCCCCTGAACTATTTCCTGTAGTTCTGTGGCAGTCGCGGCAAACGTTGTGATACCAAGACGCGGGAGCATTGCGGCGACACCGGATTTCGAATTGGTGCCGGTCGCAACTATCACCCCGTCAAAGCTGGCTCGCAGTTGGCGTACGCATTCGGTTAATCCGAACTCGGAAACCGGGCTGAATCCAACAATGTCTGGCCTGCTCGAGGCGATCGATGAGAGCGCCTGCTCCAGTGAAGTCAGGATCGTTACTTCATAGCCCGATTCCCGCAACGCGAGTTCGAACGATTGATCGTTCGCTGCTTCCGGACGAAGCAACAGGACCTGAAGCGTCTGCCGCACGGTAGTCATCTGACCGCTGCCTCCACTGACGTCGCCGATGCACACATACATGGAAATTCGACGTTCACTTCTCATTCTGAGTGGCCGTCCGCACAGCGCATCCGTGAAACTACCAGTCCCACGTTGGCCAGTAGGATCAATCCAACGTATTTCACTGCGAGGAACGGATTGATCCACGCTCGATTGCCGGAACTTGATGAGATCGAAAAGGGCGTATCCACAAAACTCGCCGTCGAGCCCTCTCGAGCTGAACAGCGCAATAAAAAGAACCCGCATCACAGCGGGTTCTTTCAAACTAACCTGAGTACCGAGCTACGAATTTACTATGCAGCCTGGTCGTAATCGCCTGTTGGGTGCAGGATGTTGGCGAATCGAACGTGGTTCTGGTCACGGGCCTGCTCGGTGATCTGACCGCGGGAGACCATGTCGAAGAATGCGCCCTGCGCACGAAGTCCCTCCGGGCAGACTGTGCCCTCTTCGCCCGAACCTAACACGAGTCCAAGACCACCCCGCGCTGGGATGATTGTGCTACCACCTGAAGTGTTCCTGATGCTGATGCGTGTCATAGTTTTGCCCTCCGCTGCCCCAGGGACCTACCGGCTCGAACTAACTCTGTGAACCGTCGGTCTCTGTCAGCGCATATTTGACTGATGCACATCACTTTAGGCTGGAAATGACATGGTCGGCACAAGGCTAGCTACACAACCGGTCTGGTTACCGTCACCCATATCAATGAGCCACGCGGGTCACGCCGTGTAGCCACAAGGCTCACCGCTCGCACTTCCCAGCTTTAGCGAGGCTCATCCGGTCGCCGCGGCACCACGTCTCCGGCGCCGGTACCTGTTCGAGTTTCTACGCGAACTGGTGGCGCCGTTGGGGGAACTGGATGGCCTGGTTGGTAACGCAACATCCTCGGCATGTTTTCCGTTCGTTGCCGACTTGAACGTGCGCTGCTTCACAGAACCGGGCTTTTTGGCGTCGGCAGAGATGCCATCCATCGAAGCCAGATACCGACCGGTCGATGAACTCTTCACAGATGCAACGAACTCCGGTGTTCCCTCGGCTACAAGCCTTCCGCCACGCTCGCCGGCGTGCGGCCCAAGATCGATCAACCAATCTGCGTTTTTGATCAGATCAAGATGATGCTCGATCAATATCACCGTGTTGCCGAGGTCGACCAATCGATGAAGCACCAGCATCAGCTTCGCGGCATCGTCGAACGAAAGTCCGGTGGTCGGCTCGTCGAGAATGTAGACGGTCTGCCCCGTCGAGCGTTTCGACAGCTCAGATGCCAGCTTGATCCGTTGCGCTTCACCGCCAGATAATGTCGTGGCCGGTTGACCAAGGTGTATGTAGCCAAGGCCAACGTCAGTTAGCGTAGTCATTCGGCTTGCGATTGCCGGAATGTTCTCGAACAACTCAGCAGCCTCCGAGACCGTCAAATCAAGCACCTCGGCAATCGACTTGCCCTTGAACTTGATCTCGAGCGCTTCCCGGTTGTATCGGGCACCGAGACACACCTCGCACGGCACCGTTACATCTGGCAGGAACTGCATCTCGATCTGAACGTAACCGGCTCCACTGCAAGCTTCGCAACGTCCGCCCTTCACGTTGAACGAAAACCGACCCGGCTTGTAGCCGCGCGCCCTGGCCTCTGGCATCGTGGCAAAAATGTCGCGGATGTTGGTGAATACACCCGTATAGGTCGCCGGGTTTGATCGCGGCGTACGCCCGATCGCCGACTGATCGATATCGATCACCTTGTCAACATGCTCGAGACCGGTCACCTCGTCGTGATCGCCGGGACGGTCCTTTGAACGATAAAAATGCTGTGAGAGCTTCTTTGAAAGGATCTCGTTAACAAGCGTGCTTTTACCCGAACCCGAAACACCCGTCACGCAAATCAGTGTTCCCAGCGGAAACGCCAGCGTAACGTCCTTCAAATTGTTCGCCCTGGCACCGTGGACAACGATTTCTTTGCCGGTACCCGTCCGGCGTTTTTCAGGGACGGGGATCGACAACCTGCCGCTCAGGTAGGCACCTGTCAGCGATTCGGCCGATTCCAGAATCGTCCCGATCGGACCTTGGGCGACGATGTGCCCGCCGTGCTGCCCCGCACCCGGTCCTAGATCGACAATGTGGTCGGCAGCCCGCATCACCGCTTCATCGTGTTCAACGATGATCACGGTATTTCCAACATCTCGAAGTTTCTGAAGCGTGCCTATCAAACGATCGTTGTCAGCAGGATGCAGTCCGACCGACGGCTCATCACATACGTACAGTACGCCCATCAGACCCGAGCCAATTTGCGTTGCCAGCCTTATTCGCTGGCCTTCACCACCCGAAAGTGTTGCTGCAGCACGGTTCAGCGTCAGGTAGTCGAGTCCCACCCTCGACAGAAAGCCGAGGCGCGCCTCTACTTCTTTCAGGATCTGGGTGGCGATTGTCTGCTCGCGACTACTGAGCGGGTCAACTGCCTTTCCGGTGTGCTTCGGATTGTCACCTGTTGCCACGGGCCAGACACCGGTCCGGCAGGCCTCAACCCACCTCAAAGCGTTCTCGACTGACTGGCCAGTCACCTCCATCACGTTCATGCCGAGGACGGTTACTGCGAGGACCTCGGGTTTCAGTCGCGCACCGCCGCAGGTCGCGCAGGGCCGCTGGGTCATGTAACGCGAAATATCTTCTCGAACGCTGTCCGACTCAGTGTCGACATGTCGGCGCTCCATATTCGGGATAACGCCATCGAACGCGGTTTTCCAGCTGTAGACGCGACCCTTCTGTGTCTGATGAGAGACCTCGAGCTTTTTGCCAGCCGTCCCGTAGAGAACGACCCGCAAATGCTCCTGGTCCAACTCCCGTACCGGTGTGTCCATCGAGAACCCGAAATGGCCTGCCAGCGATTCGAGAGTCGAGTGGTACCACGGCGAGTTAGAACCCGCACGCGCCCACGGTGTTATCGCACCTTCGTTGAGACTGAGCGAGGTGTCCTGAATTACAAGCGCGGGGTCAACTTCGAGCTTGAAGCCGAGACCAGTACACGTCGGACACGCACCAAACGGTGTGTTGAACGAGAAATTACGGGGTTCCAGTTCGGCTATCGAGATGTCGCAGTGGACACAGGCGAAATGCTCCGAGTAGACAACATCTTCGTCCTTGCCCTTCGCGCCCACGCCGAGCTTCGATGCGATCAGATTGCCACCGGTCAACCGCAAAGCTGCCTCGACCGATTCCGTCAGTCGTCCACGTTCTGTGTCTTCACGAATGATTACTCGATCGACAACGACCTCGATGTCGTGCCACTTCGTCTTCGCAAGTTTTATCGCTTCGGACAGGTCACGGGTTTCGCCATCGA
Source organism: Chloroflexota bacterium (assembly GCA_027623655.1). Lineage (GTDB taxonomy): Bacteria > Chloroflexota > Dehalococcoidia > Lucifugimonadales > Lucifugimonadaceae > Lucifugimonas. The sequence continues at coordinate 22,674 of JAQBVG010000010.1, read as the reverse complement.
CCCGCACCCGCACAAATCCATCCCGTCGGGCCGTTTCGAAGATCTGTTCGTGCTCACCTCGCATGTGGGTGACCATCGGTGCCAGTATTTGCAGCCGTGTTCCCTCGCCCATTGCCAGTATCGAGTCGACGATCTGCTGGACTGTTTGCCTGGATACCGGCCTGCCACAGTTGTGACAGTGCGGACGTCCCGCCCGCGAGAACAACAAACGTAGATAGTCGTAAATCTCGGTGACCGTTCCAACAGTCGACCGTGGATTTCTGGAAACGCCTTTTTGATCGATCGAAATAGAGGGACTCAACCCCTCGATGTGATCGACATCCGGCTTTTCCATCCGACCCAGGAACTGCCTGGCGTAAGCCGACAGCGATTCCACGTACCGTCGCTGGCCCTCGGCAAATATCGTGTCGAAGGCAAGACTGCTCTTACCGGAACCAGAAACGCCGGTGATGACCGTCAGCCTGTCGCGCGGAATACTGATGTTGAAGTTCTTGAGATTATGTTCGCGGGCACCGCGAATGACGATTTCCGAGTCGGGCATATTTCAGATTGTCCGGTTCATTTGCGGTGTCCGCATGGCGGGGCCGCGAGACCGAGTGAGAACTGCTGTTGCGCTGAAAGCCTGTTCAACGCACGTTTGGAATAAGTACAGACGAGTGTACCAATCTGGCGCAACTAAACCAGATACGTGTCACATAATCCGAAGCCCGTCACTGCGTCGACGCTATTTCCGATTTACCCGTGCCGCCGTTGCGGGCCGGTCGGGTTCGAACTTCGTCCATGAACGCCTCCGACCGCAACCCGCGATCAAGTATATGGTGAATCTGCGCACGCAATATGCGGGAAATCTGACGATTTTCTTCCTCGCCCACCTGCATTCGATCGGCACGTTCGACGTCGGTCCGTGAGAGAAATCGAAGCACCTTGATCGTGTTCAAACCGGCTGGGAGCAGTGCCGATTCGCCAACCGAGCGCGCATCGTTGCTGACCAGCCCACCTCGCTCTGCCGAGTAGAGGTGATTCGCCGGCTCAAGTTCAGCACCCGTCTCGACGCAGCGCGTCAACTCCGGTGCGAAGCCGTTCAACTGCAGCAGTCGCATCCCGAAATAGTGAACGACCATATCGGGATTCTGCGTCGATTCAAGCGACCCAAGGACCTGTATCAGCATCCGGAACAGCGGCTGGTTCGCTCCGTTTTCCACTGAAAACCGCTCGGCCATTTCGGAAACATACGATGCACGCGAAAATCGGTCGAGGTCTTCACGCAGGCCCCTGAACCCGTTCACGGTCGACACCTGGCTGAGACCATGCAAGGAACGGGTCTCTCGAACGGAAACGTTCACGTGGCGCAACAAATCGAGATGACCGCCGAGCTTGGATCCCGGCTTCCTGGCCGCCTTTGCAACACCACGGATCAACCCATGAACAGGGGTTACCAGCGTGATTATTCGGTCAGCTTCGCCCAGGTCGCTGGCGCGCACCACTACGGCATCCGTCGTGTAGATAATTGGCCGCTTCGAAGTCAAAGTGCACCCAATCATAGCCGCCCACAACAGATAAAGAGAACTCAGTCGTCCGTTCCGTCACCCTGATAACCCCAACCCCCGTTCCCGACCGTAGCGGAGAGGCCCCCGTTCAGCACAGCTCAACCAACCGCCGGTGGGACCAACAAACCCCGTCCCCAAACTCTCCACTGTGAAACCAGCACAAATCCCTGCCGATCACGCTTTACGGGCCAGAGTTACGGGTCAAAGTTAGGGGCCAGAGCTGAGAGCCGGAGTTAAGAACCAGAGCCAGGACCACACTCGCTCGACTCCCGCACATCAAGCGGAGTAGCCGCGATCAGCCCGGTACCGGAGTCTCTGCCCATCCTGATCGGAACTTCACCGTCGACTCCCAGCACCAGCGTCCGGAATCTCCGATCGCCCGGCAAAGTGAAAACTATCTTCGCATCGTACGGATTCGACCCCGTCGATTGCACCGCCCACTGACCGAACCCTGAGGGCGTACCGTCGAGAATCGCAACTCGCTCGTCGCACAGGTGAAGCGACCCAGAAAACGCCTCGGTCAACACGAAAGTGCCAAATTCGAACGCCACAGCATCGACCACGCTGCCGGAAAGATAGGCGTTCCAGTAGTTGACCCCGGTCTCCTGCGCCAGTCCATGTGAACCCTCTACCGTCAACGCGCCCGGAAATTCTCGCTGCCCGTCAACCCAGGGGATTTCTTCAACAACGCTGACGACCAGGTCGGCCTTTTCAACCAGCCTCCGCTCATCGACCGTCAGGGAAGGCTGAACCCCCGGTTCCGACAGAAGGCAGCGATCACTGGCGATGAAATCGATCGTTTCGGTCGCACCGGAACGTGCGGGTAAACCCTCGTGCACGCTCAGGACGAACGTAACGGAATCGTTGCGGGTGGGAATGCCGTGGGTCAGCGCCACCTCGTACCAGGCACCGGCTGACGTACTTAAACTCCACTTCAACGAACCCGATGGGTCGCCATCGAGATAACCCATCCCGCCCGGACAGAGATGGATGACTCCATCAAACCGTCCTCTACCTCTGAAGTAAAACCTGCCCGAAGTGGCCTCCATCGACGCTCCAGTCAGGAAGGCTTTCCATAGTTCAATCACCTCTTCCGACGATGCTCGGGAGTAAAACTCAGGATCGATTCCCTCCGGCAGCATGCGAACGCTGCCACCTCTCAGGTTGGGCCACGGGGTTGCCGTCGGCGACACCGGAGCCGGTGTGACCTTGACCGAAACAAACGTGGGCTGTGGAAAGTCGGCCCGACCCGCGGCCGGCAGTGGTTCCGATCCGCAGGCCGCCAGAAACACTGCCGAAAGCGAGAACAACATCGCCAAACCCGCGACCGCCCGGCCCGTGCCCCAAGGACCCGCGAGCCTCCGCGTCGTGTTCACGCTGCCCCCGGCAAGTACGCCCGCGACCTTCGAGAAGCAGGCGGTCAGAAAACGTCCCTGAAACTGGCGATGAAATTTCATGATTAGCGATCTGCCTGAGCCCGACATCGTACTTGGATTCGATGTCATCTGGCTATCGAAAAACAGTCCGGTTCTTTGACCGTTCCGATTTCCTCCGCACTACTTCCAGTGCCGTAAACCAACCGTTTTCGCGTTTCTGAACCACCGCCAACTCAACCCCGTCCGTCGAGCATCGGATTCTGCGTAATTACGAACAAACACAAATTCCAGATCGCTCGCCCAGATCACCCGCCAAGGTTACTCACCCAGATCGCCCGCCCGCATCGCTCGCACTCGTCGCTAGCAACGACACCCGCGCGCACCTGCGTTTTCGCATCTATCCGCCACCCACTCGGCGACCAGCCTATCCAACCTCACTGCCAAAACGAGCGCTAGTCAGAAAGTAGATTCGCTTCGCCGGGGATCGTAAATCCGGTCGGCGTAGCGGATTCGGGATGCAACAGCTTGATGTCTTTGAGGTCCCTTCAAAACGCCGAACTATCCCCATCGTCGGATTGTAGGCGTAATATTTCCGGGTAAATCGGATAAGGGTTCAACACCAGCCGCGAATTCGAGTTCGGAATAAATTTGCCATCTCAATTTGCACCAGGGCCTGGCGACAAAGTAGTCCGTCGCCCCAGACAGTCCGAGATCTCACCGATCAAGACTCACGTGGAACGCCGTGAGGTTTCGGTGCGTGGCCCAACTTCGCCTATGGTTTTGGTGTACAGCTTTTTTGCTGTTGCCGTCGCAGGTGCACTGTTGCTTTCGATGCCGATGATGAACTCGACTCATCATTTTGTTTCACCGATTGGCACGATTTTCACAGCGGTATCGGCGATGACGGGCACGGGCCTGGCCATCGTGGATACACGGGAAGCCTGGACCGCAGCTGGACAGGTCGTAATCGCACTGCTCATCTTCGTCGGTGGACTTGGTTTCATGACTGGCGCGGCATTTCTGCTCTTTCTTACAGGGCGAAGGTCAAGCCTCCAGGGTCGCCTGGTAATCGGAGCCGGGCTCGACGACAACAGGCTGGGGACGATAGCTGTCCTTGCACGGAACATCGTCCTCATGGCGATCATCGTGCAGGTGGTTGGAGCAGTCCTGATATTTGTTCGCTGGTATGTCATCGGTCCTATTTGGCCTGGAATGACACTGGGTGAGGGACTCTGGCAGAGTGTATTCACGTCCATTTCGTCGTTTAACAATGCCGGGTTCGACATACTCCCGGACGAGCAAATTGGCGGGGCGAGCCTGATCGGTTTATCTCGTGATATCCCAACGTTGTTGATCATCGGCGTGATGATCCTTGTTGGATCAACCAGCTACGCAGTTCTTGCCAATATGTCGGTAACCCGTGGTTGGCGTCGCTTGACGCTTGACTCCAAGCTCGTGCTTGTCGGCATCGGTCTGATGCTCGGAATCGGTCTGGTGTCGTTTTTGTCGACGGAATGGTCGAATCCAGAAACGATCGGGAATGAATCCGTTAGAAGCAAAGTCACACAGAGCGTATTCCACACGGTGAATCGCACAGCTGGGTTTTCCACCGTCGACTACAGCAAACTCGAGTCGGCCGATCTCACTGTTACCAGTGGCCTTATGTTCGTCGGTGGTGTGTCCGCTTCGACCGCAGCAGGCATAAAAGTCAACACCGTCATGGTTATTGGCGTGGCTGCCTACGCCATTCTGCGCGGTCGAGAGAGAGTTGCAGTATTCGGCCGAGAAATTCCTCGGTTGAACGTCCTGAGAGCCCTGGTAGTCGGGGCGACCAGTGTGATCGCAGTTTTGGTTTTGATATTAGCGCTGTTCGTCGTTCAGCCTGAGCTTGATTTTCGATCCGGTGTCTTCGAAATTGTTTCGGCGTTTGGCACTGTGGGCTGGTCGGCGGGCGCCACCGCTCGACTGAACGATGCTGCACAGATCGTCATCGCGATCACGATGTTTGTTGGAAGATTTGGACCGCTAACAATCGCTCTCTTTATGGCCGGGCGAGAGCGTCAACCTCGAATCGCTTTCCCGAGCGAACGGGTCAGGATCGGTTGATCGTGGTTCGAACTCGATTTCATTGCGAATGCACCTGTTGAGATCGAAGCCGGATTGTCGCCGCTTGATATTGAGATGACGAAGCTACTCGGCGACCAGCGTATCCAGCCTCGCCACCAAAACGAGCGTGAGTGAGAATGTGGATTCGCTTCGCCGGGGGCCACGAAGTTCGTCAGCACCAGCCCCCCAGGCGATCTCGATCCCCCGAGAGCGCCAACGACCGAACGCTAGCTGTCGCCCCCGTGAGTCGGAATCTCAGACCTGCTTGCCAGCGCATGTGCGAGCGTCGAATCGTCGGCGTACTCGATATCGGAGCCGCTCGGTAATCCACGGGCAAGCCTCGTAACCAGCACGCCCAGTGGGCCTATCAGCTGTTGGATGTACATGGCGGTCGCTTCACCTTCGAGGTTTGGGTTCGTGGCGACGATCACCTCGTTGACCGACCCGTCTCGCAGTCGCTCTAACAGCTCTCTCAACTTCAGGTCATTTGGGCCAATACCGTTCACCGGCGAAATCGCACCGTGAAGTACGTGGTACAGGCCCGAATAAACCCGCGCCCTCTCCACTGCGACAACGTCGAGCGGCTCTTCCACAACGCAAATCCGAGTCCTGTCCCGTTGCAGGTCGCCACAAATAAGGCACTCGGCAGATTCACTGAGGTTGGCGCAGGTATCGCAAAGAACGACCTTCTCTTTGACTCCGAGGATTGCCGCGGCAAATTCCTGTGCCTCTTCGAGTGGCATGCGGATCAAATGGTAAGTCAGGCGCTGTGCGCTTTTTGGCCCGATTCCGGGCAGCCTGTGGAACGCCTCGATCAGGCGAGCGACGGGCGGAGCGGCAGAAGGGGCAATCTCAGAAGAGGGCATGAACTGTATATGGCTCGGGCTACGTCCGGCCGGGAATGTTCATCCCGCCGGTAATCTGGCTCATCTTGTCTGCAGCCAACTTCTGAGCAGTGTCCATGGCCTCGTTTATTGCAGCGAGAATTAAATCCTGAAGCATCTCAACGTCGTCGGGGTCCACAACTTCCGGATCGATCTCGATCGACTCTATTTTTGAACCGCCGATCACCGCCACCTTCACCACCCCGCCTCCGGCTGTGGCCTCGGTGCGCGCTACCGCAAGCTCGTCCTGTACGGCCGCAAGCCTGGCCTGCATCTGCTGGGCCTGCTTGAGCATATTTCTATTCATCATTAGGTAAGAGTCCTGTGTACCGATGGGCCCGAGTGTCGACGTGACCGAAACCGGCGCATCGAAGTTATGCGCAAACGAACGGCCAAACTGAACCCGACAATCATACTTGGTTGCCAGAGTGACTGGCGTTTAAGGCATCGGAATCCGCGATTCTGCGGCTGCCAAGCGACAAATATCTTTCGTAAAACGTCTTCGAAAAAGCTTCCCGGCCACTACACGGAGGCAGCACAGTGCGTCGTTGCGAGCGGTTCCCTAATCCTCGTAGTCCGGCTCGCGGTCGCCCCTGACCTCGACCGGCTCTTCAGCGACCACCCTGGCACCCATCACCATGGCCGCCCGCACCATCGCACTTTCCTGCGCCGCCGATGTTGGGCCACCAGCGACCGGGCCGGACACCGATCCGTCTTCGTTGTCTGACCGCCCGTTCTCATCGGCCTCCTGTGGTGAAATCACCAGCAGTTCAAGTTCAGATCCGTAGGCCTCAGTGATGGCATCCCTCAACGCGTCGCGTGATCGCTTGTCTTGCATCTCCTCCATGAAGTTGCTCTTCAGAGCATTGCTCTTGAACCTGAGCGAAATCTTGCCTTCGACCGGTTCCGGCACATCGATGTTTCTCAACAGCGAGCCCACCACGTAGCGCCTGTGTTTCGTCCGGCGCATCGCCCAGACAACCTTGTCCCACTGGGCCTCGATTGGAGTGCGCTCCCGCCGCTGCGCTGGCGGCCTGTCACTCGGCTCGCTAGGCGAAGATCCCGCAGTGGAGGGCCGTTGCTGAGTTGAAGGCCTGGCCGGTGCGGCACCTGATGACGCGGGAGCACCGGAACCCGGACCGGCTGCAGCAACGACGGGTCGAGTCGTCGCCTTCAAGACGGCCAGTTCCAGGGGAAGCGGCGACGACGAATTGGCCTTCATATCGGCCTGTCCGAGCGAGGTCAGAATATGCAGGATCTGGTCGAGCCTCACCGAACGTGCGGCGACAGACATCGTTTCGGAAAACTCCGAACCCTGGCTGATCGAATCCTCAACACCGGCCTTCAACAGCAGTGCCACACGAAGTGCATCGACCGTACCCGACCGTAACGCCCGTAGATCGGCCCCACGCTGCGCCTCGCGATTAATGACCGTCAGCGCCTGCGCTGCATCCTTCGCCAGGAGCGCCGATGCCAGCTCCGTACTCGTCGCCGTATCGCCGAGACCCAGCAGCTCTCTGGCCTGCGACTCGGTGATCTCGGTCGACTCCCCGTCGTCACCGGTCTGACCGTACGAAACGAACAACTGCTCAAGCAGGTTCTCGGCATCCCGCAAACTGCCCCACGCAGTACGAGCGATCATCTCGAGAACGGCCGGTTCGGCCTCGATACCCTCGGCATCGCAAACCTCGATGAGTCGCTCGATCACGTCGTCGTTAGACAGACGCCGGAAATCGAACCGCTGGCAACGGCTGATAACCGTCGCGGGGACCTTCTGGGCGTCGGTGGTCGCCAGGATCATAACAATGTTGGGCGGTGGCTCCTCCAGCGTTTTCAACAGCGCATTGAACGCCTCGGTGGTAAGCATGTGCACTTCGTCGATTATGTACACCTTGTACTTACCCGACACTGGCCGGAACTGCACGTTGTCCCGCAACTCGCGGATATCGCCGATCCCACGGTTCGACGCCGCGTCGATCTCTATGAGGTCCAGGTAACGACCCTGGTCGATAGCCACTGAAACTTCGGAATCCGCAACTGGTTCGCCATCGTCAGAAACCTCGGAGTTAAGTGCTTTCGCGAGAATCCGAGCGGTCGAAGTCTTGCCAACGCCCCTTGGCCCGGTGAATAGGTAGGCGTGAGAAATTCGACCCGTTGTGATGGCCCGTTTGAGGGTCTTCGTGACGTGCTCTTGCCCCGCCACCTCGTCGAACCGGGTAGGGCGCCATTTTCTATAAAAAACCTGGCTATTTGTCACTTCAAACTCAGTCGTGCCAGTTCGGGCAAACTACGCGCCGATGACTACAGTCAATATCTGGTCTGTCTTGCCGAACATTACCTTCTCTTCATCCAGATCGGCATGATCATACCCGAGCAGGTGAAGAACACCGTGGATGGTAAGCATCGCCAACTCTCGATCCGCGGAAATCGAGTTCTCAGCCGCCTGCCTTTCGACCTGAGGGAGCGAAATCGCTATATCGCCGAGCCGCTCGGACTCCCCACTGTCTGACTCGTCATCCTGTGCGAATGCAGGCCATCCGACACCGTCGAGATCGTCACCGTACTCTTCGCCGCCTACGACCTCATCGCCCTCCATGTTGAACGAAAGGACATCTGTCACCTCGTCCTCGCCTTTGAATTCCCTGTTCAACTCCCTGATTCGATCGTCGCCGGTGACCAGCACCGTGATCCGGTCTGCGCCCACCACCTGTTCCGCATCAAGCGTGGCGAGGGCAGCCTTGATTATCAACGCAATCCTCGATTCAGAGACACCTTCAAGATCGAAAACAACCTCGATCCGACCGTCTTCGGAGCTGAACGAATCGGTATCGGCAGGAGACGTCAAAGTACGGTCATCCTAGCATGCCGGGGGTCGGATCTGAGACGATGCGTCAGTTCCTTCGCGCTGCAATTGCAGCTTCTTCGGCCAGAACTCTAATTTTGGAATAAAGAGGCGCGTACCTGGGGTCGACATCGGCAAGGTCGCTGGCCTCGTTCTGTGCCTTGGATATACCGAGCCGGACCTCTGGAGAGTTCAATCTACCGACCTCAAGATAAGTCCGGGCGCTGTAAAGACTCGGGATCAGCCTGTCGCTAATCACACGGGCGACCCAGCGTTCGGCTGGCGCAATTGCAATTTCCTCGGCCATTTGCACCGCCTCCTCGAGTGTTTTCAGGACCTCGGGGCCCGTCGGCCACAGTTCTTCAGGATCTGGTATCCGTCTTTTCGGCAATGGATTGTCTGGCATTCCGTTTTTCCGCTCGCATACGTTGCAGTCTGTTAAGGCCGAACCAAAATACCACTGCCAGCACCGCCCCGAAAACATCGGCGACGATATCTGCAACCTCGGATGACCTGCCCTCGACGCTTCGCTGATGTACCTCGTCGAGTATGCCGTAGATCAACGCCGTGAACAACGTCAGGTATGCGCTCATACCCACCGCCAGGAGATTCAACGACAGCAACAGCCGAAAGACGAAAACGCCAAGCACAAAATAGAGACCGACGTGGGCAACCGTACTGGCAAACGGGAGCCACGAAAGAAACCCCCCCAGCGCCCTTGTAGTCGCCGGCCGGTCTGTCAGACAGCGCGTAGATCGTCGCCATCCATGCGATAGCTAGCGGCGCCCAGACCCACGGACGGTCAATTTTCTTCCAGATGTGCAACTACTGAACCTTCTCAACAGGCGTACGGACGCCTTTACGGTCTCGTTGAAACGCCCCGATGCAGAACTCGTTGCCCTCGGGGTCGGCCACGGTCACCCCGCCGCCAACGCGCGGCTCGCTGATCTGGCGACCTCCCAGACCGACGATCTTCGCAATCGCGCTGTCGACGTCGTCCACGACCAAATCGAGATGCATTCGAAGCTTCGCAGTTTTCAACTCTGGAACCTTTTGGAGCGTCAACCAGCCGCCGCCGGGTAGCTCGCCGATGGTCTGGTATTCACCGCCACTCCGCACAGGGCCCGGCTCCTGTCCGAGCAAAGCTGCCCAGAATCTCGCAACCGCGTCAAACTCATTCACATCAAGCGTGATGTGTATTTGCCTGAAAATTCCTGCCGAACTCATCAGTACCACACCCTATTGCCAACCTGTTCAGGCCACATCGACGCGTTCATCACGCCACTTGCCCGTCCTGGAATTAAGGGACCGCTGGAGTACACGGGACCCTGAAGTAAGCGGGGCAATCCCCCGCCTAAACCTTCCACTCGGAGTCGAACGCCAGAGACATCGGGTGCCACCAGTCGGCTTCTGCCGCCTCCGGCACCTTCTGCTGGAACGTCGACATCAGGTCGTTCCACTCCCTGGCCCGCTCCGACGCCGTGTAGCTCTGGAAATCACGTCGGGGATCAAAATCGTCCGGAACCGTGCAGTACATGAATAGATGGTTTCCGCTCCGGAAAATCTCCATCCTCTCGATCCCGATCCCCCTCAGTGCCTCCAGCACTTCGGGCCACACTGCCCGGTGGTACTCCTCGTATTTCGCGATAATTTCTGGATCGTCTTTCAGATCCAGGACCTGCGCTATCGACTTGGACATCCTCTTTCACCCCGTCTTGCTACTTCGCACCGCCGGTCACCCCGGCGCCTCCCCGGCTGATTTCAGTGGGCGCATAGCCTACACTCTGCGGAACTCAAATAAGTCGTATCGCGTCGACAACGGTCCACAAAAAAAGCAGGAACCCAATATGCAACGAGTCGGTTTCGAAATGAAAATCAAGCCCGAGCTTGTAGAGGAGTACCGGCAACGCCACGACGACATATGGCCTGAAATGTCCGAAGCCCTGGTACGAACGGGCTGGCGAAACTACACGATATTCTTCAAGGAAGACGGCACGCTGTTCGGCTACGTCGAGTGCGACGAATCTTTCGAAGCCTCCCTGGCCGGTATGGCAAAAGAAGAAGTCAACCAGAGGTGGCAGGACGACATGTCACCGTTCTTCCAGCTACCCAGGGGCGCCCACCCCGATCAAAACATGATCCAGTGGCGAGAAGTATTCCACGCTGACTGAAGTCCGCCCTCGTAAATCCGGGCAGCGACTTGGTCGATGCGCCGCCTATTCCGGGTGTCCTAACGTGCTTCCGTAAACGCTTTTATCGTCTTTCAAGTACTGTGTGCCGAACCGGGTCCCAGACGTCAGAAGTTTGCGCCGACCGCCATTGCCCCGGTCGCTATATCCCTCAATGGCGATAATAACCACGCGCCGCCTGCTCCTCATGTACAGGTTCAGCTAACATCGGCGCTTCATAGTTCCTGTGCTGCACCGAGACATAACTTGATAGAAATCGCTGGACTATCGAAATCGTTCAACCAGAACGTCGGACGGCCATCAATCTGGCGTCGAATCGCTGGACGACCTGTTACTCGCCGGGTAACTGCTCTCAAGGAACTAAACCTCAAGATAGGCGAGGGCGAATTTTTTAGCCTGCTTGGCCCGAACGGCGCGGGCAAGACCACAGCGATTCGAATCCTTTGCACGCTTCTCCTGCCCGACGCTGGTGTTTGCAGGGTCGCTCAGCACGATGTTGTAAAAGACGCTCGCGCCGTGCGCCGCATGATCGGCGTGTCGATACGAGGTGAACGGAGCGTTAACTGGAAACTGACCGGCCGCCAGAACTTCGAGTATTTCGCCAGCCTGTACGGACTTCCAGTTGATCACGCCCGGGACGCAATAAAGATAATCGCAGAGATCGTCGAACTCGCAGACCGGCTCGATGACTACGTCGAGACCTACTCGATGGGCATGAAGCAGCGACTGGCAATTGGCGTTTCGCTCGTCCACTCACCCCGTGTACTTTTGCTCGACGAACCCACGATCGGGCTTGATCCGAATGGCGGGGGCGCACTGAGGGCGCTGCTGAAAACGTTGGTCAGGGGGCACGGCGTTACCGTCCTCTACACCACCCACTACATGCATGAAGCCGAGGAGCTCTCCGACCGCCTTGCGATAATCAACAACGGCGAAAAGGTCATCGAGGGATCGCCATCTCAGGTCAGGGAGACACTCGGCGACGGTCGAGTGGTCGAGCTACAGGTCGCACGTAACGATTTCGATGTGAGGAAGGCGCTGACCGATCATCCCGCTGTCGAGGAACTGCTATCTCACGACTCATCGTCGACTCTCGACATTTATCGCGTGAAAACCCGAGACGAAATGGCATCAGTGGCAACGCTGATCGCAGATGACCGATTCTCAGGTGCCGATATCAAGTCGATCAACCAGGTGCGACCGTCCCTTGAAGACGTATTTGTGTCGCTGACCGGCTCGACAATTACGGAGAACGGCGATGTTCGCACCGTATAAAACTGCCGGGGCCGCGGCCGAACCGGGATTCGTCGACGACATACTCAGCTATGTCCGGGACAGCCTGACGATCGCCAAGTATTCGATCTGGACGTTCAGCCGATATCGTTCGTGGTTCCTGAACCTCGCAATTGGCCCTTTCCTGGCAATTGCTCCCTTCGTGTTCCTGGCCGATACCCTGGTCGGGCAGGGCAACCCGCTCGGCGGGAGCTACTTCGACGACCTCGGTTACTCCGGCTACGTTGGGTTCCTCGTAGTCCCCCTGATGGCAGTGAACCTGTCGAACACCGTATTTTCGTGGATCTCCGGCCTCATTCGACAGGAGCAGTACACCGGGACCCTCGAACGTGTACTGGTCACGGTCCAGTTCCCGTCCACGCTTTTTATCGGGCGGGCACTTGCACATTCGCTGTACATGTTCATTTTCGTGGCGGCGACCCTGTTACTGGTTTCGATATGGGTCAGGCCCGACTTCAACATCAACCCGGTCGCCGGTATTTCGGTAGTCGTGCTGCACCTTTTGGCCGTCTACGGCATGGCATTTCTCCTGTCGTCGGCGTTCTTGAGGATCACCGATAGCTGGGCGGTGCAGACCGTCCTGACACGCACACTCCTGGCGATTCTCGCAGGTGCCACATTCCCAATAACCCTGTTCCCAACCTGGTTGCAGATCGTCGCCCGGGTATTCCCGTTTACCTGGATATTCGACATGGAACGCCGCGCCCTGCTCCGGTCCGAGACCGTCGGTGACATGACATTAGATTTCGCTGTTGTTATCGCAATGACTGTCGTGATGTGGGCCGCCGGTTTTGTGTTGCTCAATCGTGAGTTGAAGCACACCAGGCGCACGGGCATGCTGGGGAGATTCTGATGATTGCCCCGACTCCTGAACTACGCAGTGGACCCGGCCACGAAATCCGTTCGCTCCTCCGCGTTACCTCGAACCAGCTTAACCAGTCGATGCGATACACAAACAAGTTCCGGCTGGAACTGATCGATCATGTATTTATTGTCCTTCCCGTCATCCTGACCGCCTGGGCCTTTTCAGATGGCAGGGACTCCGCACGCCTTGAATCGCTGACCGGCCTCCCTGACCAGCTAACGTTCGTCATTCTTGGGTTCGTCGCATTCTCCGCGCTGGGTATCGGCAACATGATCATGCAGGACTCCCACGTAGCCGGGGGCGTCTGGTACGAGATGATCACGGGGACCATCGAGCGGATGTTCGTCCTGCCGATCCGGCGAGTCACCGTGATTCTGGGGATCGCTAACTACTACCTCCTGCTTTTCACGTTTCACGCGATCACCCTGTTCGCAGGCGCCTGGCTGTTGTTCGGGTTCGACCCTGAAATCACCATGTCGGGAGTGCTGCTTGGTACGTATGCCCTTGTATGTCTGCTCGCCCTGAACCTGTCGATTGGCATAATGGGCGCGGCGTTGACCCTCGCAACGAAAGACGCTCAAACGTATCTGCTCGTTATCCACCGCCCGGCCGCGATCGTCAGCGGCGCGTACTTCCTGATCGAAATCATCCCGCAGCCGTTCAAGTCGCTCGCGTATGCCAACCCGATCGCATACGCAGTCGACGCATTTCGTGGCGCACTTACCGACAAACCGCTGCTCATCGATTCACTGGCCGTCGAATTCGCCGTTCTAACGGGAATTGTCATCGCGACCGGAGCGGCCGCGGCGGCCATCTATATACGCATGATGCGCAAGATGGACCGAGAAGGCACCATCGGCATGTTCTAGGGAGGCCAGATCTGCAACCGATCCGATCCACCCATCCACCCGTCACCTGGCACCAGGCCGGTAGCGTATTTACCGGCGAATACTGTTAGGCTGTGCCACCGCTTCCGCCAACACCAACTAACCACACGGTACCCACCAGGCCAGTCAGGTAGATAACCCGATTTGATCGACGTCCGCCGACTGCAAGCAGTCCAACTCCTGTCGATCAGTCCGTTCCGTGCTCTCGTAGCCGGAAACCTCGCGAACTATATGGGCGTTGAGCTGAGGATTATGGCGCAGTCGTGGCTGATCCTCGAACTCGGAGCCTCGCGCAGATCTGGGTCGGTGCCGCGACAGGCCTGCGTGTCGTACCCGCAATCATCCTCGGACTGTTTGCCGGAGTGATGGTCGACCGCCTCGGCGGACGTATCATCCTGTTATGGGAGCGAGTCTGGCTGCTGGTGCTCGCCGTGCTAACCGCCGTCGTGGTGGTCTCGGGCGTCGTCACGTTGTGGCAAATCGTCGTACTGTCGGTCGTCTCGAGCGCCGTTCTTGCAGTCGGACTACCAGCGACTCAAACCCTGGTGCTGAGCTACGTCCCAAAAGAGTCGCTTCAGGCTGGCAACTCCGTAAACATGCTGACCAACAGCATGGCCCGGGCTCTTGGTCCGCTGTCGGGTGGGTTCCTTATCGCGGGATTCGGCCTGGGCTCTCCATTCCTTGCCCTCGTCGGCCTGTACGTTCTTGCCCTCTTCTTCACTTTTCGACTGCCCAGGAGCGAACCGGCCGTAGCAACTAAAACCTCGGCAGTTCGGCAAATAGCCGATGGCCTGAAGTACATCAAATCCAATCCGGTACTTCTCCGCGTGATGATCCTTGCGTTTTCAGTGATATTCAACGCCACCTTCGTCCCGATCATCCCCGTCTATGCAAGAGACAGGTTCGATGTCGGGGAGACAGGGTTCGGAGTGATGCTGGCAGCCTGGGCGATCGGGCAGAGTGTCTCGGCACTCTGGATCGCGTCCAAACGAGACTGGACACGAAAAACTCCGCCAATTTTAGGCAGCACAGTCATGTTCGTGGTCGGGGTCTCCACATTCGCTCTATCGACAAACTTCCCGCTCACGCTATTTGCACTCGCGATTGTCGGCGCGGCGATTCCGATATGGGCATCTTCCACGATAACCCTGCTGCAAACCCAGTCTGATCCTGCAATGATCGGTCGGGTGATGTCGGTCTTCAGCCTGTCACTCCAATCGATGATGTTCGGCTGGTTCCTCGGGGCATGGATAGGCACACTCATCGGCAACGCACAAATGATTCTTATCGGAACGGCGATCTACGCGGCCATAAACGTCGGCCTGATACTCACATCGCCACAACTCCGAAAGCTCTAGTTACGAGCCGAGATTGCTAGTTCACGATCTGACTCATCTCGCTCTCACGAATCTCGTCGCCTGTACTTCGACTGTACCAGCCCGCTGTCGAAAATCCGTGTCTCAACATGCTCCAGGGCGATATCCGAATCCAACTCGCCAAACAACGGAATTCCGGATCCCAGCAACACCGGCATTCGACTCAATATCAACTCGTCGACCAACCCTGCTCGAAGAAACCTCTGGATCGTGATTCCACCGTCAACGTAGACGTGCGTTGCCCCCTCTCCCGCCAGTTTCTCGGCGAGCAATCCGGGTTCGATCGACAAAATCTCGACCTCGCCTCGCAACCGTTCCGGCACACTACTAATGGTCAGAGTCGAACTCAAAATAATCATCCGCTTGCCCGCGTACGGCCACTGACCCGAAGCTACGACAAAGTCGAAAGTACCTCTGCCCATCACTATCGTGTCGACCGACCCGAAAAACTCGTAGAAACCGTAGTCGTCCTTTCCGGAATCGTGTTCGAGCCAGTCGAGACCACCGTCCGACCTCGCGATGAATCCATCAAGGCTCGTCGCGATATAGACCGAGATTTTCGGCTGCATTACTGACCTTTCACCTCTCAGTTGATCCCGTTTCGCCCTGTCGCAGATCACACCCCGGATCACCGATTGGCTTGCCTTGCTTCAAATCCTTGGTGAACCACAGCACTGTCGAATCGTCCACGACGATCGGTTGTCGGAACTTCACCGCCTGGCGGTTCTGTGTCAATCCGCGACCGTCCGGAACATAGCCACGTTTCGGATACAAACGTTGTGCCGGCCCGTAGTCGGGCGTCATTCCGACGCCGATGCCAGCCACGTCGGACCTTTTACCGATCTTCGCCTCGACCGCGCTCAACAGCGCGGTCCCGATGCCCTTTCTCCTGAGACGTGGCAACACATTCAAATCCACGATCTCAGGTATGCCCCCTGTCGAAAACGGTTGATACTTCGACTCCCACTCAACCGTCACGTAGCCCGCAAGCGCGCCGTCCAGCTCGGCCACGAATACCTCCCGCGAACCAGGTTCCTGATCCTCGAAATACGCCTCGAACTTCGCGGTCGTATTGTTCCGACCGGTCTCTTAGAACGCATCCGAAATCACCTGTGCGTCCCCGGGCGTCATCCGTCGAACACTCAGCCCCGGGATCTCAGCCATTAACCCCTCCTTGCCGGTTCGAGCAGCATGTCATGAGTTTGTCGAAGGACACCGTGATGAGAAAATTCACGATCGGACTGTGCGCCTGATATTCGAGACCCTGACCGTTCGTCATTCAGAAGTTCGTGCGTTCTGGCCCTGCCCGCCAATTTCACCTGAGCGCGATTCAGGTTGAGCGTCTTCACACAGGCAATGTTACTTACGCGCATACAACTATTATGCATGCGCAACTTGATATCCACGTTCCTCACGGTCGTTACGGGCCTGCTTCTCATAGCCACCGTCACGGCTGTACCGCAGAACCAACCGACGACCGGTCAATTGACCCACTCGCCCCGACGGTCGATCAGATTATCGAGCGCACCCGGGCGGCCATGAACGAATTCACCTCGTACCGGATCCGTGGCGCATCCCTCGAAAGACAGTCTAAGACGGCAGAACTCAGCTTGGCATACCGCAGTTTCTCTGAACGCGAGTCGCGAGATCGCTACAGGTCGCTCACAGATATAGATCCAGATGCGGGCGGTTATTTGCTCGAGTTCGTCGTGCTGGGGCCTCGAATGTTCCGCAATGACGGACGAGAAACATATTCCGGCTGGCAAGAGTCTGAGCCGATATACGACCGCGGAGAACGGGAATCAGCCTTTGACATCATTCTCTCTACACTCGACTCCGCTTATGCCGAATCTGTCGACAAAAATGAGATTCAGCTGGTATCCACGGATGAAGTGACAGACGACGGAATCCGTGTCTACCGACTTGAATCGGTCAATAATTTTAGACACTCCTGGAACCGGGACGGCGTATTTGAGGTTCGTACAACCTCGTTGCTGATCGACCAGGAAACGTACCGCCTTGTAGCGAGAACAGTCGACAAGCACAGCCAAAACGGTTGGCTGGCTGGATCAAGTCTCAAAATGCCAGCCGACGTCGACGGTTGGCAATGGCTCTTCACCGAGCGTTACTACGACTACGACGTGCCGATAGTTGTAAAAGTCCCAGACGAATACGAACCCTGGTCAGGGACCGCCATGGTGCTCGAATAATCACCGTTCGAACATAGTGCACTCAACCGCTGCACGACTGCGCATGAAATACTGACCGCATGCGTAATGCAAGTGCCAGAATCGTACTCACATTCCTGATTCTTGTACTAACGTTCGGCGCGACTGCGTGCAACGTTGAATATTCAGCGGCAGAGCCCCTGCTATCAACTGCAACCACGATCCCACCGCTCGATCCCGCCACCGCAACGCTCGAACAAATACTCAACCGTACTCGCGCCGCCATGGGCCAGGTCACTTCATTCAAAACTCGTGGCACGTTAGTTGCTTTCCCAAATCCTGAAGGATTCGACGGTACGATCGAAACCTTTTCCGAGTGGCAATCTCCCGATCGTGTTGGGTGGCTTACGAAGGCACCGGAAGACCCGGGCGACTACAGGGGCGGAGAAGGGTTGGCTCTGACAGTTGAGGGGGTGACTGTCGGTGATCACACATTTATCCGTATGTCAGACGAACCCGGTTCCGAATGGCATGAACAACCGCATAATCCGAATCGCCTGTCATCCGACCCGTTCTCGGCTTTGTTGCTGTTGCTGGACGCTTCGAACATCGAACTGGTCACTACCAACGAGGCCACGAACACTGGGGACACTGTTTACCGCCTTGAATTCGGCGGTTATCCAGTCACACAATCTATCGATCCTGAGCGGCTTTCCGAAGAGGAACTAACAGCGCTTGAACATCTCAGCTCCCGAACGCGTACAACCCTGCTGATCGACCGGGAGTCGTTCCGCTACGTGACCGTTATCACCACACAGCGTCCCGAAGACCCCACAAAGGATGAGGCAATCGTCAAGGCGATCATGGCCGGCTCGATCAACACCACTTACTACTACGACTACAACGTCCCGCTGGTAATCGAACTCCCAACTGAAAACATTCGACTGCTGGACAGCAACCCGCTTGCTACTCCGGACATACCGCCCAGCCCGGCGGCCACCTTTTCTGCACCGAGCAAGGCATCGGAATACGCCGATCCGTGAGCGCAACCACGGCAGGGAACGCTGCCTCGCCTGACGCGGGACTATGATGGCGTGAAACGAACTGCTGAAATGACTCCATCGGCCCGTTCTGCTTCAAAACCGTGGTAAGACCATATCGACGCGGAACGCCGTTCCGGCCCGACAATACCTCTGACTGGCAATTTTCCATGCGAAAACTGACTCGGTTCCGACTGCTCAAGTTAGAGTGTGCTGTGGCGCAACAGGGGGCCCGGCAAGTGAAAAGACAGGGAAAGTGAAGAGAGAGGAACAGAGAAGAGGAAGATGACCAACAGCACGACCCTGCGATTTGTTCAGCTTGCCGACCCGCAATTCGGCCAGTTCGCACGTTTCAGTGGCATCCCCGATGAAGAGATCGAGCGTTTCCAGCAACACAAGCTCAACGTCAAGAAAGCCTCGAAAATAACTCACTTCAAGAACGAAGAAGCGCGCTTTTCACTGGCCATTGAACGCGCCATCGAAGCCGACCCGGCCTTCGTTGTTGTATGCGGCGACATGATCAACACCCCCGGAGCCGCCAACGAGGTTGCCGCCGTGAAACGGATTTCCGCCGGGCTGCCGGAGACCATTCCGATCTTCTGGACACCCGGCAATCACGATGTGTGTGGCGACACGGTGCGACCGACAGACGAGAGCATCGCCATGTACCGTGCCGATTTCGGCGACGACTACCACTCTTTCGACCACGATGACAGCACCTTCATCGTGCTCAACTCCTGTGTTTTGCAACGACCAGAAGCTGTACCGAGAGAGTTGGACAGTCAGATGAGGTTCGTTGAGTCGACTCTCTGGTCTGCCCGCAGAAGGGGAGCAAAGCACATCGTCGCCTTCACCCACCACCCGCTGTTCCTTGACAATCCTGAAGAGCCTGACGAAGACCTGCCATTTGCGCCGAGCCCGCCGAACCAGAAGCCGGGCTACTGGACAATCCCGCTGCAGCGACGAATGCCATTGCTGGAGTTGTTCCGAGAGTACGGAGTCGAGGCCGTGTTCTCCGGCCATTGGCACCGCAACCATTACACGCGCGACGGAGACATGCTGATGATCTCAACAGGCGCCGTCGGCTACCCGCTGGGCGACGATCCGTCGGGCTACCGAATCGTTGACGTCACAGAAAGCGGAGTGCAGCACACTTATCACACGCTGGACGTGTGAAAACCGCAATCATCGCAACTTCATTCCTCAAGGCATCCAGCCTCTGGTGAAACAGGAGCCTGCATGGCGGAAATGATCGAAAACATGTGTCGGGAGGCTGGTACGAAATTCGACCATAGAATCGCACCCTTCACGGTCGTAAACTCCGGAGCTGGAAGGGCCACCGCTACAAGATTCGCAGCCGAGGGAGCCAGAGTCGCTATTGCCGCAGGCCGCAATGATCGAGGGGATGCGCAACCGGAGAAATCCTGAAACCTGATCCGTTCACCATACCGAACCTGCTCACAACAGGGACATGGTCGGGCTGAGTTGAACGTAACCGACGGGCGACATCCCACACCTGCACTCCCACCAAATAGAATGTGCCAGGCTTCGTTCCGGAAAATGTGCCGCCGGCACCTCAGTCAAAAACACAAACGATATGCCAGTTCCACCATTCATCGACACCCACCACCACCTCTGGGACCTCGAAAACAATCCCTATCCGTGGCTGCAAGATCCCATCGACCACTTCGTCGGCGACTACTCACCGATCCGACAATCCTGGCTGATAAAAGACCTCCACGACGGCTCACGCGACGTACCGCTAAAGAAATCTGTGCACGTCCAGGCTGAGTGGGACCACAACGCCGATCCCGTTGGTGAGACCGAGTGGCTGCAGAGCGTCGCCGACGATTCCCGGTCAGGCGACATGCCGAATGCGATCGTCGGCTATGCGAACCTGTCCGACCCAAACGTCGAAGCAGTACTCGAGCGACACGCTGAATTCCCGAACTGGCGCGGCATCCGCCACATGCTCAACTGGTCCGACGATAAACCAAACTTCAGGTTCGCCGAAACTGGAAACCTCATGAGCGATCCTCAGTGGCGGGCCGGATTCAAGCTCTTGACGGTATTCGGAGGTTCATTCGATCTTCAAGTCTGGCCCTGGCAACTCAACGAAGCCGCAAAACTGGCCAATGACATCCCCGACGTACCGATCATCCTGAACCACACCGGAATGCCGATCGGCCGATCTCCGGCGGAACTGCGCGAGTGGCGAAAAGGACTCGAAGCCCTTGGAACTGCGCCGAACATATCGGCGAAAATCTCTGCACTCGGCATGCTCGACCAAAAATGGACGCCCGAGTCGATCGCGCCATTCGTGCTCGACACCATCGACATCCTCGGAGTTGACCGTTGTATGTTCGCCTCGAACTTCCCTGTCGACAGCCTGTTCAGCGACTATGCAACGCTCTGGCGAGCCTACGACGAAATAACCTCCGATTTCACTGACGAAGAACGCACAAAACTATTCCACGACAACGCCGAAAAATACTACCGAATCTAGTTCCACCGAACCCGCTACGAGCACCGCCTCCCCCTCCCCCGTTACGGACGCTTGAAAAAATCACGGGCGCGACTGACGCCACCCGCACACCTGCAAATACCGGCTCCACCACCTGACGTCCGATCTCCTGAACAAATTGCATCCTGAAGAACGACCTCACGATCCAACCAACAACCATCGACATCAAAGTACAACCAACACGCCACCATGAAAGTCCAAACCATCTATCACACCGGCTTCGTCGTCGAAAACCTCGATATATCACTTCGGTTCTATACCGGCCTGCTCGGTATGAGCATCGAACGCGAGCCAGCCATATCTGAAACACCATGGATATCCGAGGTTGTCGGCTACGAAAACGTCAAAATGCGGCAGGCCTACGTTGGAGTCGGCGACGGACACTCGATCGAGCTCATCGAGTACATCCGACCTCGAAGCGAAGTGCGCTCCGACCAGTTCGAACGGAGTAAACCCGGCTCGGCCCACGTCGCCATGATCGTCGACAATGTCCCCGAATGGCGAAAACGACTCGAAGCCGAAGGCATCAGGGTATTCGGCCCAACGTACGAACGCGACCTCGAGTACCCCTGGGCCAGGTACGCCATCTACTTCCAGGACCCCGACGGCAACTGGCTCGAAATGGTTTCCCGTAACCCCAGACCCGAAGGTTCAAAGGCGAACTAGCCTGAGTTCACCCTCTCGCACTCGGAACGGCTCGACACGTTCTTCCCGCCCAGCCCTCTCCCCCGGACAGGGGGAGACCGAAGAGAGGGAGAATCTGAGCCGAGTGACTTCGTCACGAGCGCGAATAACGAGAAGTCGAGGGTTGGAGACTCAGCAACGTGTATCCGCCCGCCCGGATATTTGCCCCCCTCCCCGGACCGGGAGCCGAACTAGTCAATACCCCACGAAAGTATTTTTCGATTTATTTGTCAGTCGGGGCGTGGCGCAGTGGTAGCGTACCCGCATTGGCAGCGGGAGCTGGCGGGATTCGGACCCGCTACCTCTTGCTCGCAAAGCAGCGCGGCGTTGTGCGCCAAGCGGCTAGCAACGGACGGCAAGCGTCAGGCGCACAATTACGGTGCTTGGAATTTCTCGGCCGGAGCTAGTGAGGCCGCTTCCGCCAATACGATCTCGGACCGTCGGGGCATGTTTATATTCGAAGTGGATCCTCGGCCACTGAGAAGCCGGAGGTCTTCTCACTGCGAAGAGCGCGCATGAGTGCTCCGGATATCCTCCGTCAGTTCCTGGCACGCTGCATGTGTGCCTGCATTCGCAGCAAGCAGTGCTTGGTCACAGAACCCGGCCGGAGGCAGTCGGTCCGGTGTTTCGCCGAGCAGAACCGAGTGATCCAATTGCAGCAGGTAGGTAACGATCGCGGCGTCGCGTTCGCCCGCATCCGGGATTCGCCTTGCTGCTTCCATATCGCCGGTCATGGCGACATATGTCACCAATTCCGTGCCGGAATGTCAAGGGCGGCGTAATAACGTACCGCTGCGCCGGAGCAAAAGTGGGCCACCCGTCGGCGGCGGGAACAGCATGATTGCGACTCGTGTTTCGGAGTTTCTACGATTGCTCGTCTGAGGCGGAGGATG
>JAQBVG010000115.1 GCA_027623655.1 Chloroflexota bacterium | reverse complement strand
GCTTTCCGATCTGATCGCAGCTTACTCAACCCCAGCATAGATCGCGAATTTTTCAGCACCCTGCTAGATGTACGCGATCGAATTGTCGGGATTGACACGGTCGCCTCGATGCCATGAACCTTTGTACGGTCGACTCATCGCTTCGTCGACAATGTCGATCCCAAGTCCCGGCCCCTCCGGGATCGGGTAGTAGCCATCAATCGGCTCAATAACCCTCGTCACCGAGGCGATTTCAGAGGGCTTTAGCCGTCTCGACTCCTGGACCAGGAAATTCGAGGTCGCCGCATCGAAGTGTAAGTTGGCGGTGCTGGCCAGCGGGCCCATCGGGTTGTGGGGCGCAACTACCAGGTCGTGTGCCTCAGCTATGAACGCAATTTTTCGCATCTCAGTTAGGCCGCCGACGATACAGATCTCAGGCTGAAGGATGTCGACGCCACCTTCCCGCACGAGGTCCCACAGTTCATACTTGGTGTAGAGGCATTCACCTGTAGCGAGGGCGCAGCGCATTTTCCTGCGCAATACGCCCATTTCGTGGCGGTTCTCCATCCGCAACGGTTCCTCCATGAACCATGGATTGAACTCCATCAGTACGTCGGTCAGTTCGAGCACCCTGATTGGTTCGTATATCGCTGCGTGGGCATCGAACCCGATATCGATGTCGTCACCAACCGCCTGCCTAATGGCCTTAAACCTTGCAGCAGCGTCAATTAACGCGTCGTTCCAGCGCATGTCGCGCCAGTTCGGTGCGAGGGGACTGGTTTTGAGAGCGGTGAAGCCCCTGTCAACGTTTTTTCGCGCATCTTCGGCAAGTTCGGAAGCCGTGGAGCCATGGATGTCGAAATAGGCACGAATTTTGTCCCGCACACGTCCGCCGAGGAGTTCGTAGACCGGTTTGTCGAGAGCTTTGCCGGTAATGTCCCAGAGCGATTGATCAATAGCAGATAAAGCGGCGAGTCCTGACGAGCCGATCGGGAACCTGGCTCCCTGGTAGCAAAGTGCCCAGTTGCGCTCGATCTCGGTCGGGTCATTGCCAACAAGTTGCTCGGCGAAGTACTCGACCCAGATCGGTGAGGCTGCGTCAGGTCCGACGTGATAGACCTCGCCAACACCGTGTACACCGGCGTCCGTGTTCGTCCTTACGTAGACCAGGTTGCTTCCGGCGGCGTCACTGGAAATCAGGCATTCGATATTTGTGATTTTCATGATTTTTACTGCTGTGGGAAATTGCGGGGAAGATATTTCGACGGCCTAAAGGAATCCCGGTGAGCCGTCTCCGTACGTGGCGAAGCCCCTGTCCCAGTGGATGGGAGGGTTGGCTGCTATCGCTTCGTGGTTCAGCGTCATGCCGAGGCCGGCCTGTGTCGGCAGTTCGAAATAACCGTTCACGGGTACCCAGGACTCGTTTACGAATTCGGATTTCTTCTTCTTGTGATCCCCGTGCCATTCCAGAATCGCGAAGTTGTTTATCGAGGCTGCATGGTGAACGCCAGCCGCTGTGGAAAGCAGCCCGAGCGGATTGTGGGGAGCCACCGTGACGTAGTGCGCCTCGGCGATGGCGGCAATTTTCTTGGCCTCCAGCAATCCTCCGCAGCAGAGCATGTCGGGCTGAATGATGTCGACGCCATCCGCATTTAGCAGCTCTGTAAATCTGTGCAGTCCGTAGAGATTTTCACCCGTGGCAAGTGCAACCCTGAATTCTCGGCGCAGTTCTGCACTCGACTCAATCAACTCAGCGCGAGCGGGTTCTTCGATAAACATAAGCCGATAAGGGGTGATAATCCTTGCGAGTTCGAGCGACAGCGTGGTTTCTCGTATGGCGACGTGGACGTCAACTGCGAGATCAGGGCTATCTCCGATGGCATCGCGGATCGCAGACATCCGCTCGTCGGCCGCTCTCAGCGCCTGGCGCCACGGAATTTCTCGCCAGTTCGAGGGCAATGGACTCGTCTTGAACGCCGAATACCCCTCGTCCATCAACTCGAGTGCATGCCGGGCAACTTTTGTCGGTGAATCACCGTAGATGCCGTGATAAACCCTTACTCGATCACGGGTCTTCCCGCCGAGAAGACTGTATACGGGTATGCCTGCTGCCTTGCCGGCGATATCCCACAGTGCCAGGTCGATTCCAGAAATCGCCGACCATGCCACCTGCCCAAGTGGGAACCGCATTGTGTTCTTAGCGCGCCTGATGAGCCATTCGATGCGGCCAGGATCCTGCCCTACAAACCCCGGTTTCATCTCGTCGATTAGTGCGATAACGCTTCGGTCCGGTCCGATCGAATAGGCCTCACCGACGCCGGTTATTCCTTGGTCGGTGTCGATCTCGAGAAAAATACTGTTTCTCTGGCCGTCGCTGGCGTGGAATGTATTGATATTGGTGATTTTCATTGGGTCTCAAGTTTCTGGGCTGCAACCAGGCAGCATCACAAATAGTGAGTTCCTGAGCGAGTTTGCGTATTTTGGCACGAATCTCTGTCCAATCAACTTTTGATGACTTTCATTCGATACCATGCGTTCACGGAGTTGAACGTGGCCGATCATTCGCTCAACAACATCGCCAGGGGTGGTCGGGTGCTGCTCGCAGTGCTCGTGATTCTGCTCGGCCTCTGGGGGTTGGCTTCAACTGCGGATCGATCTGCGAACGCCCAGAGCAACACGGCCAAGCAAAGCGTCGTTCTGATCAGACTCGACGGCGCGATCGACGGTGTTGTCGCGAGTTTCATTCAACGTGGCCTTAATGTTGCTGCCGCGCAGGACTCAGAGATCGTCGTGCTCATGCTCGACACACCAGGTGGGCTCCTGGATGCCACGAGGGACATTGTGGAGTCGATTATGGCATCGAAGGTGCCTGTAGTCGTCTACGTGGCGCCCGAGGGGGCACAGGCCGCAAGCGCAGGAACCTTTATTGGAGCTGCCGCTGACGTGCTTGTGATGGCTCCGACGACAAACATTGGTGCCGCATCGGTGGTGGGTGCAGACGGGGGAGATTTACCCGAAACAATGAGCGAGAAGGCTATACAGGACGCCGCGGCCTTTATTCGGAGCATAGCGGAAACAAGGTCCCGGAACGCCTCCGCACTTGAGGACACCGTATTTTCATCTTCTGCGTACTCAGCTTCTGAGGCAGTCGGCCTGAAAATTGCCGATTTTGTGGCCGCCGATTACGCGTCGCTGCTGGAACAGCTCGATAGCGGGGTGGTTGGAGTTAGCGGTGAGATAATCAAATTCGACCTCGGCAACGTGACAACCAGGACGGTCGATCTGACATTGCTCGAGCGGTTACTGGCATTTATTTCAAACCCAAACGTGGCATTTCTCCTCGTCTCGCTGGGGGGGATTGGAGTAATCGTCGAGTTGTGGAATCCCGGGATATGGATCCCGGGGACACTTGGAGTGGTGTTTTTGATCCTCGGTTGGGCCGGCATTGGGCAACTGCCGTTCTCATGGGCTGGAGTCGCCCTGATCGGGTTATCGCTGGTCCTGTTTTATTTTGAATCCACGGCTCCGGGGATCGGTCATTTTGGTGTTGCAGGGACGATCTCGCTGATACTGGGTGGAATTTTCCTGATCGGCTTCTTTGGCAGTCCGGGTATTCCGGGCGACGCTCCGATCGTGAACCGCTGGCTCCTCGGGGGCATTGCTACGACGGCCGGTGTTTTTGTGTTGTGGTTTGCTTCGGAGATTCGTAAGCAAAGCAATATGAATCTATATCGCAGTCCGACAATGTCGTCCGAATTAGTGGGCGCAACAGGTACGGCCACGACGATTCTGGCGCCGTTCGGACGGGTCGTGATAAACGGAGAACACTGGTCAGGCGAACTCGAGGCTGGCAGCGCTGAATCGGTTGAGATGGGTTCGAGTGTTGAAGTCGTGGCGGTCCGGGGACTGCGTATCACCGTAAAGCCCAGGCCGATTTCGACTGAATTTAGTACGGGTGATGAGAACTAACTGGATAGACGACAATGCGGTGGGCATTCAGCCACACCGAATAGGAGGGTTCGATGGCAATCATTAATTTCATTCGGGACTATGAGCGAGTTGCGCGATTCAAGTTCGGAACGTTCGAGGGGATGAAAGGACCGGGAATTGTGCTCGCGCTCCCGGTCATACACCAGATCCAGAAGATCGACACTCGTGTGACGGTCCTCGATATTCCTCGGCAGACGAATATCACGAAGGATAACGCGCCAATTGAGATCGACTTCCTCGTCTATTTGAGAGTCAGCATGGAAGACGCCCAGAGGGCTGTGCTCGAAGTTGAGGACTACACATCGGCTGTTGTCGGACTGGCGACGACAACGCTTCGAGCGGTGATCGGCGATATACCGCTGGATGAAGTGTTGTCACAGCGTGATCGAATCAACGAACTGATTCGCACCCGACTGGACAGTGAAACGGAACGATGGGGTATCAAGGTCACAAACGTAGAAATTCGCGAAATCGATCCCCCGAAAGACATCCAGGACGCGATGAACCGGCAGATGACGGCCGAACGTGTACGACGTGCAGTCGTTCTAGAAGCAGACGGTAACAAGCAGGCTGCGATCACCATTGCTGAGGGCCAGAAGCAGGCGTCAATCCTGAAGGCAGAAGGTGGCAGACAGGCTGAGATTCTCTCCGCCGAGGGTGATCAGCAGGCTGCCGTGCTACGTGCACAGGGTTTCGCGGAAGCTCTCAAAGTCATCCAGGAAATAGCACAGGGTGTGGGAACGAACACCATGACCCTCCAGTACATCGATGCTCTGAAGAGGCTCGGTGAAGGCGAAGCGACCAAGTTTGTGTTGCCAATGGAGCTCGTAAAAATGCTTGGCAACATCGGTGGAATCGCCGAGAGCACGGAGTAATTTTCCGTGGTGTCTCCAGGGATAATGAGGGTCGGTTCCGGTCCCTGAAACTACTCTGATACAGGCACGTTGCGGCCCGGCCCGAAGCCATTCGAGCCGGGTCTTGTTTTGCCGTCAAAATGTCGGTCAAGGGCTGATTTCCTGTCCGATCACAGAATTCCGTTGGCGGTGTAATTCGAGAACGAATCTCCTTTTCTTACATACGGATTACATGCAATACACAACGTCAAACGCTCTTTGATCATGCACGAAATTACGCCGCGCCTCGCGACCCTAAAAACTGTCCCGAACTGACTGCTAAACGCTGTTGAACTGCGTGGGCGACACCGGCGCAAAAAATGGACCTGAAATTAATTCGCCAGGACCTCACGGCAGGTGGCACTAAATCGCTACAAACAGATCCTGGTAGTGCCCCGATCGACGACGCGCAGGGCACGTTATCCAAGTGATCTATTCCACAGAGTATCTGCGGCGCTGCCTTAATTGTTCTCAAAACGACAGTGACGGCGAAGCAACATCGACCGCTGGGCTCGCCTGGCAATCGAGAGCCGGATGGGGAGTGTTCACACCCTCGATTTGTTGCGCGAGTCGAATCCTTCCACCTTAGGCTCGGGAGAATTACGCCGCGATACCGGTCTGATTCCTGATCGTCGACCGCCTCGAACAGTGCGGGATCGATAATTCACGCCGTAGATCAAACAGGCGATGCGCCGCCTCGCCTGTTTGATGCGACATTCCGGGTGATCACGCGGGACTCGCGTCGCTATTGACTACACATGTGAGTTCGATAACACGCATTCGTGTAAACCATGGGCCAGGGAGCGCAATCGCCGCAAATACGCTTGCCTTGCAGCGCTAACACGGCGCATAATACGGCGTATACGCTGTAGCGCCGGCGTAATGAACAGTAAAACGCTTTTTAGAAATATCGTCAGCTATTCACACAGAGGCCTCAGTGCCCAAAAACGTACCTGGGATTCGAAATGCCATCGTGCGCAGCGTGTGTGGCGAACGTCTCGAATGATTTCCAAAAAATAAGGACGGACCAGTGGCAAAACTAGGCAGCTACGAATTCCCGGAAATTGGTCTGACAGAGAGCATTGAGCTCGGACAGAAGATCGCCCGGGAATTTGCCGGAGAAGTTTCGCGGCAGGGCCTTGCCCGATCTCTTGGCATGTCCGAACGAGGTGGAGCCTTTTCGGCACGTCTCGGCTCTTTGCGGATGTGGGGCGTTGCGGGAGGCCGGAGCAGGGTCCGGGTCACTCGAGACGGTCTCAGGGCCATCACACCGCTATCGGCGAAAGAGAGTGAAGACGCACGGTCGGCGCTCGCACGCAACGTTTCGCTGTTCGTGGAACTGTCCAGCCGACTCGGTGAAGAGCTCTACGGACCGGACAGGTTCGCGGTCCTGATCGAGGAACTCACAGGATCTGACCGCACAGAAGTTGCCCGCAGGTTGGCGTTGATCGATCGAATATTCAGCGAGGCACGTCCGTACCTTCCAAAGAAAGATACAGATCCTCGGCCGCAGGAGCGCCCGTCTCAGCCGCGTCGCACGTTGCCCCCTGTCGAATCGCCAAACGAGTTCGAACGGGGTAATTTTGCGGCAATTTCATTTGACTCCGAGCCAGGCAGCGCACCTTCTGGTGCAGCAGAGCGACCCAGGAGCGGTCACCCTGAGCCCGAGCTTGTCGGAGACCGGATCGAGCTCGGGCTGCCGGATGGCAAGTTGTCCCTGCCTGAAACCCTGGCGAACCTTGATGCTGCGCTGACCGTTTTGTGGGCACGGCGCCAGTTGGTCGCCGCTATAGACGCCTCCGAGGGCCGCCCGACGCCGAAGCAGCCACGGGACTTCTTCTCAGACCGATAGACGTCGTCTGCGAGCCGTCTACGGCTTGAGCAACACCTTTTGGACGCCCGGCCCCGGCATAGCGGCGGCCTCGTAGGCGTCTTGAACCTCATCGAGGGGGATTACGTGAGATACGACTGGCGTCAGGTCGAGCCGTCTGATCTGAAGCTCCGTCACGATTTTCTTGACCTGTTCCACGGTGGGCCATTGGGTCGATGAGATCGTCACACCTCTAGGAAGTAGAAAGTCATGCTCACCGATTCTTGATGGGCCGTACGGTTCAGCAAATATGATCGCCCCACCTGGCTTGACCGATTTAGCGACCAGTCCGGAACCCGGGTAGTCACCAGTAGCTCCAACGATCACAACATCAGATCGCCGGGGATTTTCGCCGAACTCATCTTCTCTGCCGTTTCCGGCAATATGTGTTGCAAGGGCCTGACGTGCCGCGTGGTCGTCCAAGCCAGTCAACCTTCCACTGGCACCGGCACGCTTCAGAGCTATAAGAGCGGTCATACCGATTGGATCACATCCAACCACCGTGTATGTGCCTTCGGGTGCAACATTTAGCGCCATGGCGGCAGCCTGCGAACCGAGACCGGCAGTGCCCCCGGCAAGTACTGCTCGTTCCTCGCCCGAGACAGCGATTTTTGCAAGTGTTGATTCGGCATTGGGTACACGAACGTATTCGGCGTGACCGCCAGCCAGCGTCCCGGACCCGAATAGCTCGGAAGGACGATTCGGCCCGATATGACACACCGTGTTTGTAACGAGATCGTCCAGGCCGATACTCGAAACGTTTTCACCCGTCTCAACCACTATCCCTGCGAACTCACCGCCCGGAACGCCGCGATGCTCTTTAAAGTTCATGAATTGCTCGATATCCCAGGGACCAATTGCGGCGGTCGTCACAAGTACGATCGCATCGTCAGGACCCTCAAGTGCGGGGCGAGGGATATCGATAATTTCGGCGCGGCGATAACCGGGGAAAACGACGGCTTTCATGCGATTCTAGAGATGCTCTTTGATCTGCCGGGCAACGTTGGCTGTCATCCCGGGAGCGGCGGCCAACTGCTCCTCGGTAGCCTCACGAATTCCCTTCACAGAACCGAAGGTCTGTATCAACATTTTTCGTCGCTTC
>JAQBVG010000114.1 GCA_027623655.1 Chloroflexota bacterium | reverse complement strand
GTGAAGCCGGTCTACAAGATGGTCGACACCTGTGCCGGAGAGTTCGAGGCAGTTACTCCTTATTTTTATTCAACCTACGAACAGGAAAACGAGGCTGTTCCAACGGGCGACGAAGTGGCGATCGTTCTTGGTAGCGGGCCAATTCGTATCGGACAGGGGATCGAATTCGACTACTGCTCGGTGCATGCGGCGTGGGCGTTGCAGGCTGCGGGTGTGAAGGCCGTAATGATCAACTCGAATCCCGAAACGGTGTCGACAGATTTCGACACGTCTGACCGGCTGTATTTCGAACCACTGGACGAGGAGAGTGTTCGAGACATAATCGAAAACGAGGCTGGCGATTCTGAGCTTCCACCGTCGATGGTGCAGTTTGGCGGGCAGACGGCTATCAACCTTTCGCAACAGCTGGGCGTTGCTGGACTGCCGATACTGGGATCCAGCCCTGACGTGATCGACCTGGCCTCGGACCGTGGTCGGTTCGAGGAGGTCACTGAGCGCCACGGACTTCCCCAGCCGCCTGGTGGAATGGCTTCGGACGTTGAATCGGCCCTGCAGGTTGCCAGTAATGTCGGCTACCCGGTGCTGGTGCGTCCGAGCTACGTACTTGGCGGTCGGGCGATGGAAATAGTCCAGACCCCGGCCGAATTGCTTCGATATTTCAAGCAGGCGATGAGGGACTTCCCCCGCCAAACAATATTGATCGACCACTACCTGACCGGGCTCGAGGTGGAAGTCGATGCCGTCTGCGACGGTGAAGACGTGCTGATCCCCGGGATAATGCAGCACATTGAACGTGCCGGGGTGCATTCGGGCGATTCAGTGGCGGTGTATCCAGCGCAGTCACTCACTGAGGCAGAGATCGACACGATCGTCGACTACACGAGGCGGGTCGGGCTGGCGCTGGGGATAGTTGGCCTGATGAATATCCAGTTCGTGGTTGCCGGGGGAGGAGCGTACCGCGGGTTTAATGGCGCGAGTTACGGAGGTGGCTCTGGCGAACCGGAGATATACATTATCGAGGTAAACCCCCGGTCTTCGCGCACGATTCCTTTCATCTCAAAGGTCACCCGTATCCCGATGGTGCGCATCGCAACGGAGGTGATGATGGGCAAGACGATTGCCCAGCAGGGTTATGAGGGCGGTCTCGCCAGGAAACGAAACCTGGTCGCTGTAAAGGCACCGGTGTTCTCGATGTCGAAACTGGCCGGGGTCGATACCTTTCTGGGGCCAGAGATGAAATCGACCGGTGAAGTAATGGGGATCGATACGACCTTCGAGGCGGCTATCACGAAGGCGTTACTGGCGTCGGGCCTGAACGTACCGCAGGGCGCTGCGGTGTTGTTGAGTATTGCTGACCCGGACAAGGCCGATGCGCTGGGGCTCGTTCGCACCCTCGTTGCCGCCGGCCACAAGATTTATGCAACGGCAGGCACGGCCGAGATGATTCGGGCAATGGGCGTAGACGTGACTGAGGTGGAAAAGCGCCTGCAACTTGGCGGGAGGACCGTGGTAGACATCATCGAGGACGGGACGGTCAGTGCCGTGGTGAATACTGTCACCGGCGACCGGGCCACGATGCAGGACGGGTTCCAGATCAGGCGGTCGGCCGCAATGCAGCGTATTCCGTGTTTCACTTCGATTGATACTGCGCGGTGCGCTGTCGAGTCAGGGAAGGCGACTAACGGCGTGCCGGGCGGTCATGTCTATAACGTGAAATCGTTGGCCGAATACCTCGATGGCGAGTAACGAGACGTAGTTCGGAGTGGTTTCCGAGGCAACGCCAGATCTATCGCTGCGACACCGGGTCCGGGATGATTCCCGTAGTGGTCTCAATGACCTTGCTGATCATGCTGAACAATAACGGGTGCCCCCACGCATATCCTTCATGGGCGACGTGACGGCTATCGATTCCGCTCTTGCCCGCGACCACACGGGCGTATGCATGTGCTGATCGGAGTGCGCCGTAGTAGCCTAGCAGTTCGTCGCTGATCGGTTGCTGATTGCGATAGGACCGCAAGTACTCCTCGAGAATGTGGTCAATCATCGGTTGGATTGCCATGCGCTGTGAGGGTTCCATGTCCATAGGACCGAGCGACATGGTCAGGTGCGTGATTGCGACATCGAATTCCGGGTGTGTGAACTTCACATTTCCCCAGTCGACGATACCAGTTACTTTTCCGTCGTCGAATAACACGTTGTTGGGGTGGAAATCGCCGTGACAGATTGTTGGCGAATCCGGTTGCTCGGGCCACTGGACCCTGAGCCAGTTATTGATTTCCATCAGATCGGATGCACCGGTCGATTCTGCCAGTTCAGTGATCGCCGCCAGCATTATGGTCGGCGTCATTTGATCCGGGTCGACTCCAGATCCGGTTAGTTTTGCCCGCAGGCCCGCTGAATCGAGTCGGTGAATCCCTAACTGCAGGCGGGCCATTATTTCGGGAAGTCGTGATACGAGCTGATCATCGTCCAACAGAGTCCCGAGCGGCGAGCCAGGGAGTAGCTCCATCAACATGAAGGGACGGTCGATCAAAAAGTGATTGAGCGAATCGACAGGGACAACGGCGACCGGGTGGCCAGCGGCATGCCCCGCGTTTTGAATAGTCGATTCCCTGGCGACTCTCCCGGATTCTCTGGCGCTGCGGAAGAGCCGAAGAACGAGGTTCGATGGGATTTCGTTCGGTGCGTTAACGACGTCGAATGCGAACGTGTCGGTGTCGAAGCCGCCCTGAAGACGTTTCAGGTCGCCGGTGATCGAAACTCTATCGCCAAGTTTCGCCTGTAAAAACTGTTCTAGTTCTTCTGTGAGTGCGGTCAGATTTTCTGGGGTGGAACTCATAGCGATTCGTATTAGGGTGACCTGTGGCCGTTGGCTGAGCGCGGGATGCGGGTTCGGACCCCGTGGGACTCAAGGGCGTCTAACTGATGAAGCTGCAACCTTTTGATCAGAGGTTGGAGAGGCGGATGTTACACCGGGCAGGCTGACGGTAATTGACGTACCTTTTCCAACCTCACTATTAAGTTTGATTACTCCGTCGTGAAGATCAACGATCGATTTGACAACGGACAGTCCCAACCCGGAGCCGACTGTGTCAGAGGTCATATCTTTCGACACTCGATAGAAGGGGCTAAATATCAGTACCTGATCGGTTTCGGCAATTCCCGGACCTTCGTCGGTGATCCTGAATTCGATGTGGTCGTTCGTTGTCGAGACCTCGAGCTTTATTTTTGCCCCGGTGTCGGAATATTTCGACGCGTTGGTGAGCAAATTGCTGAGTACCTGAACCACCCGCGACCGGTCGGCGAGTAGAGTTATCCCGTCCGTAATGTTAGTGACTTCCAGCGGTTGTTCCCGCTGATCCAGCAGCACCCTGACCTGGTCAACGGTTTCGAGCACCATCGCCGCCGGATCAAACTCCTGTTTATCGAGAACCAGTCGGCCGGTGTCGGCCTGTGAAACATCGAGAAGGTCACCGATCAACCTGGCGAGTTGAGTTGACGATTTGCGTATTCGATCGACATTCGCCCGTTGATATTCGGTCAGGTTTATCGAATTGATATTGAAGAGAATGTCTGCGAACGCTGAAACTATGGTCAACGGTGTTCTTAGCTCGTGCGAAACGGTCGAAAGAAATTCACTGCGTGCATCAGCTAACCGTTGCAGTTCACGATTTTCAGACTCGATTCGGTTAGCGTCTTCGCGTTGCTCGTCCATCCGGATCCGGTCAGTGATGTCCTGCTTGATTCCGATGAAGTGTTCCATTTGATTGTTCTGTCCGAATACCGGAGTGACAGTGATCTGTTCCGGGTACTCCGAGCCGTCTTTTCTGCGATTTATGTGAACACCGCGCCAGGATTCACCTCTACTGATGGTTGACCAAATCCTGTCATTGAGCGGAATCTGTTCGGGATCGGCCGATCGCATTATCGACGTGTGCTGGCCGATTGCTTCAGCGGCTGTCCATCCCGTAAGCGTGGTAAAGGCCGGGTTCACCCATTCGATGATGCCTTCCGGTGTTGTGATCACGATTCCGTGGTCTGTAGCCTCAAGGGCAGCGGCCTGTATGCGAACTTGTTCGTTGACAAGAAAATTGGCCAACCCGCCCGCGATTTGTTCGCCGATACGCCCGACGATGTCGATGTCACGCAGACTGTAAGCGTTCGCTGTCTTGCTTCTCAGTTGGAGAATCCCGGCGGCATGGTCTTCAGTAACCAGCGGCACGCTGAGAAATGTTCGCGCACCCTCTCGGAATGCAATAGCGGACCTGGGGCGGTATTTCAGTTGCTGAACAGATGAGATGGTCTCGACTGCGATCTCACCCGATTTGATGACATCGGTAGCTATAGAGTCAGCCGCTGGAAAATCGCTTTCGAGGATTTTTTCGTCCACTCCGGCTCCGCTGGAATGGAGGACTCGGAAGAACTCGGTTTCTCGGTTGTAGGCGGCAATTGAAAAACCGTCGAACTTGACCACGGTAGAGATAATGTTCTGAATCGTGGGCAGTACCGCGACAAAATTGTTGGTGGACGAAATCACTTGACTGATTTTCGCCAGCACGTCGCGGACTGTTGCTTCGTTCGCCTGTTGTCCAAACGCAATGTTGCCGGCGATAGATCCCGCTATTTGAGCCGTAATTTCCCCTGCGAGTCGAATCTCACGTTCTCCGTAGGCATTTCGCTTATCGGACCGGAAATGGATATTCCCGATCAATTGTTCTCGCCAGAGCATTGGTGCGACGAGCCAGCTCCGCAATCCGACTTTCTCTGCGAGAGACTCGAGCGTCAAAACATCCTGCGGCGTGTCAGGCATGTCTCTTCGGAGCACCATGGGTTTCCTGGTCGCTGTAACCAACTCATCCAGGTCGCCAGTGAGAACCGGCAGTTGTTGGTGTTCGGTGTCTACGAGCGCTCGCCCATACTCCAGGGCGGGAACAGCTGGCCCACCGGCCTCCAGAAATAGAAAAACAGATATCCGATCGAAAGGAATCAGTTCAACTACCTTCTGTGCAAACATTTCGAAGGTAACCCCAAGCGACTGCGCTGAACTCACAATCCTGCCGATGGTGGCAATGGCATCTCGCTCTTCCGTTCGTCGGACCTGCTCTTCGTAGGCGAGGATTCCGGCGATCGAACCAGCGATCTGGGCAGTTATCTGGGCAGCGAGATCGACCTCATACTCGCCATATGCGTCCGGCAATACTGACCGGAAATGAATGTTCCCGATGAGCTGGTTACGGAAAAAAATGGGTGCGGCCATCCAGCTGTTCAGACCGGCAAGCTTCGCCAGGTTCGCCGTGATCGGCACATCGTCTGGTGAGTCCAGATGAGTCGCCTGCAAAACGATCGGTTTCCGGGTCTTACGCAACAGGGCCGAAATTTGCCCCTGTGTCGGTGGTAGCTGTCCGGGCTCAAGCTCAGGCAAATCTATTCCATGAGAGAGTAGCCGTATCGGCAAATCTCCACCCGGTTCAACCAGGGTGATTGCTAACCGATCGGTCGGTACCAGTTGGTTTACGATTCCAGAAAACTGGTCGAAAATCTCTTCTAGCGTCCGCGCAGAAGTGATAATTCTGCCGATTGTTGCCAGTGCTTCGCGTTCACTGGCCTCGCGCTCGACCTTTTCATAGGCAATCAGGGTGGCGACTGCTCCCGCTATCTGGCCCGCTATCTGACCGGCGATCAAAAGTTCCGGTTTCCCGAATGCCTTTTTACTTTTGGATCGAAAGTGGATTATTCCGATCACTCTTCCGGCCCACACTATCGGGGCGGCCATCCAACTGTTCAGACCGGCTTTTCTTGCATAGTCCGACGCGATGGCAATATCACCGGCGGCGCCTTGGAATCCTGAATCGAGGATTCGCGGAGTCGGAGCCTTCGCCATCAGCTCGGCAAGTTCTCCGCGTACTCGGGGCAACGTACCGGGTGGGATCCCTGCGAGCGATGTGCCGAATTCGTATACAGGTGTCGGCTGTTTACCCGGCCTCGCAATCAGCGTTACGGACAGGCGGTCGAGCGGAATGACATCGGCGACAAGTTGACCCAGGTCCCCGAACGAATTACCTGATTCTGACGTGGGCGTGATCACCCGGCTAATCTTTACGAGTAGCTCTCGAACCCTGGGTTCGTCTATAGAGCTAGGGCGGATGCTGGCTATCAGAGTGCCTTCTGTATTTATTACGGTCCAGGTACCGCCCGGGCACTGAGTCGAATTGCGCCGCAGCGCCCGCAGTTCAGGTTATTTTCCGATGTCGCGGTAACGGAGACCGGTTACGAACTTCGAATAAACCATAACGAATAATTGGTGCCGACGGAACTGGATACCGACACCTAAAATCGTGAGGGATTCCCTGGTGTTTAGATTTTTCATCGCAATAAAAAACCCCGCCACCGGCGGGGGTTTCCTGAAAAAGGTTTCTACCCGAATTGCGGTTTCGAAGCGCTCACAGAGAGCCAGACCCTGGGAACGGTTTTCAGATTCATTTCATCCCAGATTTCTCGAAGACCTTTTTGGAGCACCTCACGCCCTTTGTCGAGTGGAATACCCGGCATTACACCTTCGATCCAGTCAGAGAAGCCGGAAATGTGGTGCCATCCTTCGTGAGGGACTTCGACTCGATTGAGGTCATTGACCTGAACCTCGAATCCGGCCTCCTCGACGAGTTCTCGGTACTGATCGGCTCTGATCTGGACACGAGATTCAACCTTGGAGGTTTTATCGACTGACAGACCGTGATCGCGCTTGAGGATTCTCAGCGATCGCATCATCCACTTGCGGAAGAACTCCTGAGTGTCGGGCGGCTGGGAACCTTCGAAGAACGATGTGTTGAATGCGAATATTCCGTTCGGTGTGAGTTTGTCTTTTATCTGACGCAGCAGCCTGGATTTGTCTGGCACATAGTGAATCGAGTTGCAGTAGACGATCGCGTCTACCCGATCCCTGACCGCGTCGGTGAGGTTCTGGACTTCTGAATGAACGAACTTGATCGTTGCATTGCGTCGATCACCAATTTCCTCAGCCGCGGCTTTTAGCGCCGATGCCGAGTGGTCGATAGCGTAGATAACGGAGTCCTTTACTGATTGGAGCCGCTCGAGGATAAGCTTTGTGACTCCACCCGTACCGCAACCGAGGTCGACTATCTTTCGCTGTTTACCAACTTCCGCGAGATCGAGCAGTCGTGCGTTGACCCTCGTGTAAAAGGGGAGGTTGGAGAAGCTTGTGAAGGAGTATTCTTCGCTCGCTGTGACCAATATCTTGCCTCAAGTCCTACCGCATTTGCGGTCCATATACGAACGCATTCCAGTCAAATCCGCCACGGTTCAAAACCGAGACACTAAAATTCTATCAGAGCCTGAGAATTGAGCCAGATGGTAAATCGTATCGCCACATCTCAAAATTCAATTCGGCTCGTTCTGGTGACTGTTCTCCTGGTGACTGTATTTCTCCTGGCATCGTGCACTGGGAATACGGATGATCCCGGTGATAGAGCGCCACTGATTTTCGCGGCTGCATCGCTCGCCGACGTTCTTGAAGATGCAGCGGAACTGTACGAAGAAGATACTGGCAAACAAGTCGCATTCAACTTCGGAGGATCTATTGCTCTGGCCAATCAGATCGCATCGTTCGGTGCACCGGCCGATGGATTTGTGTTTGTTGGTGATCGGCCTGTCGAAGTGATTGAGCAGGCAGGCCTGTTGCCCGAGAACGGGGTCACCAACCTGTGGGCAAACAGCCTGGTTGTGGTGGCCCAGAAAAATACGAGGTCCCTTGCTTCTCTGAACGAGATTGCTACAGAAGGGATGCGGGTGGCGATTGGCGATCCGGTGCTTGCGCCTGCCGGTTCTTACTCCCGGCAGGCACTTGA
>JAQBVG010000113.1 GCA_027623655.1 Chloroflexota bacterium | reverse complement strand
CCAGCTCGCATGTATGCTCCTCTGGTTCAGGAGATACTACCGCCTCGCAATTTTGAGATAGTTACTAAGCGAAACATACGTTTCAACCTGCTCACGTATCGCCACGGAAGACTCAGGGTTTAGCGGTCTCAAGATCGCATCCGTGACTCTGGTAACCGCTTCGGGTGTCAGGTTTATCGTCGGAATTGAGGCTCCAATCCGTCCCCTGCTGAGAAGATCAACGTACCGGGCAATCTCTACCTCGAACTCTGCCTGAGAATCGGCCTGTTCAATATTTGCGGTCAGGATCAAGCGAGTCACATAAGTAACGAACGCTGCTCTCTGATTTTCGACAATGACTGAGAAGTCAAGGTCACCTGAATAACGTTCCGAGTCTCCCCGCACGTATCCGACAGCCCTGTCGATCGCCGATGCCGACCACGTCCGCAGCTGCTCGGGAGGAGCCACGAACCGTAGGATCGATACAGCTAGCGGACGATCCAGGGGGACGAACTTGAAGAATGGGTCAACGACCCCGGCAAGTTCAACGTCAGCGAGAAGTTCGTCGTACACGCGGTCGAATGCCGCGGTCTTATCGAGGGCGTCCATATAGAACGACGTCCGAAGTGCGTTCCCTCGAACCAGCCGCCACGAGAGAAAAGCCGCGGATCCCAGGGCAAAAAGACACAGGAAGATGCCAATTCGCACAAACCTCCTATCGGTATACCAGGAGGTGGCAGCACGCGGTACTGGACTGCCATTGTGCGAAAACATTTTTCTCAGGATCGGTTCTCTTGCTTCCACGTTGGCGCCTTTCGCCCGCCCCCGTTCAGTTGTGTTTTCGCGTCATCACAAAACGACAGAACACGAATCGCCGTTCGTACTAGCGTAGAACATAAATCTCCAGAAGTGCTCGCGCAAATCATTGAACGATCCGGGGCGACCTGTTTAGCGGGCCCCCGCATTGTCAGGCTGCCGTCGTGCTGGTCGGCACGGCCAGGGATAACTGATCCGTGTCATCCGGTCGAGATTCGAAAAAAGGCGTCTCCCCTGGTAGAACTCGGGTTGGCCTCCTCAATTCCGGCTGAAGAAAAAAGAAGGTAACTATCCCGTTAGTGTAGGTATCGAGTATGATTGGGGCGTGGGATGAAGATCACACTAACACGCCCTTTGAAGTTGAAGGAGCACATGACAGTAATCGCCGCGATTGAAGATACAGACGGTTCGATTCTTTTGGGTTCTGATTCAGAAGCAAATGATGGTGCGGTGCTATTCCACATGCAAAAACTGCGCCAACTGGATGATCTGCCTGTCGCTTGGGGAGTTGCAGATAATGCACAGGTCGGACTGCAAGATTTCGCTATATGGCTTCGCCTACAGGAATGGCCAATACAAGATTGGGACGTGTTCACCAACTCAGCACGATCTGCTTTGAGCGAGATCAATGGGAAGGCACGCGCTGATGCACGCAAGGCTGGATTAGAACCCACTGAAAGCCATGTGGCAGATGTATTGCTGGTAACAAATTTCGGCGAACCACACATATTGTCACTGGGTAAAGATGCTGCTGCATTTTCGGTGCCTAGCGGACATTTGGAGGCAATTGGAAGCGGGGGAGTGCACGCTAAAATTGCGTATGCTGCGCTGAGTCGAGTTCTCCCAGACATCCCCACGAAAATGGCCTTGGCAATTGAGGTGGCGATTCAAACAGCAGATGGTTGCGGTGGTATCGGTGCACTTTGGCGTATGACAACCGATGGTGTTGATAAAGAGGTAATTAAGGGAATACAAGATGCCAAAAAAACCAACTAAATCTGAACCGCTGAAAAAGTCAGACTTCGAGCTCTTACTAAAACGTGCTGCTCAACCTAAACCTGAGCCGACCCAGAACCCTTCAAAGGAATCTGACTCATCACCGAAACGAACATAGCCTGTTCGTCTGCTCGGTGGTTGTAGCGGAAGCTGTACTCATCGAGATACGACTGCATGTACTTGCGAGAGACTGAATGATAGACACCATCAATACCGCGCTTTACGAGGCTCCAGAAGCCCTCGATGGTGTTCGTGTGCGACGTACCGATCACGTAGACGTTCGAGGAGTGCTTGACCCTGTCGTGGGTGTATCCGAGTTCGGAAAGTCGGTCGCAGGAATGCAGTTCGTCGGTGTGGACGGTTGCAACACTGGGCTTGACCTGTGCCTGAACAATCGGAACCAAAGTCTTGGCTTTTACGTCGGGAACGATCTCGGCAACCACACTACCCTGTCGTTCGACTGCTCCAGCGACAATTGTTTTACCCTTTGCGCAACGACCACGAGTGCCCTTACGCTTGCCACCGATGTATGTTTCGTCAACTTCAACCTGGCCGGTGAACGGGTCCAGGTCCTCATGCATGAGTGTGCGGATTTGTTTGAACATTCTCCACGCGGTCTTGTAGGTAACGCCAAGTTCTCGTTCAAGTTGTTTGGCAGAGATACCGCAATGAGTCGAAGCCATCAAAAACATGGCGTAGAACCAACTTGTGAGAGGTGTTCGGGACTTGTGAAAAATGGTTCTCGCAGTCGGATGGACGTGATGTCCGCAGTTGTCGCAGGAATACGACTTGCGGCTAACAACCTTGTGGTGCTTCGTGATGCGATCACACGATTCACAGTGGATACCGTTCGGCCATCGTTCGTCACGAAGGTAGTCGAGACACGCCGCTTCGTCAGGGAACTGGTTGTTGAAATCTTTGATCGTGTATTTCGCCGTCATTACTACCTACCTCTTAGGGATAATGTTACAGCATGACATACCTACAGTCAAGGGATAGTTACCAAAATGAATGTGCTCGTGGGACAGTGTGAAGCCAGGGTCAGAAGTGTTTTTCGGGCTACACACCGTGTTCACGTCCGTCAAGAAGTGATTCCTTTCAATTAGACACCGTCGAACAGGAACACATTTTTGATCCAATTCGCGAACGATGCCCTATTTGCGTTCGAAAC
Organism: Chloroflexota bacterium; assembly: GCA_027623655.1. Lineage (GTDB taxonomy): Bacteria > Chloroflexota > Dehalococcoidia > Lucifugimonadales > Lucifugimonadaceae > Lucifugimonas. The sequence continues at coordinate 5,019 of JAQBVG010000113.1, read as the reverse complement.
GAGCTGGCGACAGGAACGCACTGGCTAATACTCGCGTGATCATCATGGGAGTTTCGCTCACAGCTCGCTCGCATTCCTGAACAATCCCCTCCACGGCAGTACACCTAACGGTTCGGCGATATGACACCAACAATCGGTCGGAAGTACGGGTTGATACGGTAGTGTTGACCGTGAATATCAGAGCCGGGAAGATCGAACACTGGAGCGCGGCCGCGTGGAACCGAACGCGGAACCGCGGCTAACAGGGAATACGGAGTATGCGGATGATCCGTAGAAAAATTTATCCAGTCATTGCGGCGCTGATCGGTGTTGGCCTGTTTTCTGCCACCACGATCTCCGGTGGTGCCAGTTCGAATTTGGTCGTAGACAACTTCAGGGAAAAGACCGCGACCGAGATCACCGCGCACGACCCCGATGTCGATGTCGTCGGTGGCGGCTGGTCGGTCGTGCTGGGGACCTGGGAGGTCGAAAAAGGTAAGGCGCAGGAACTATCTACGGCTCCCGTGCTGGTTTCCTCGTACTACCAGGCGACTATCGGCACCGGCGCCAGCGATACCTCCGCACAGCTCGACGTGAATATCGACAAAAAGGGTGATCAGTTCTGGGGGATAGTGACCCGATATTCAGGTACCCACGACTGGATCATGGCGTTCCATGACGGGGTCGGTGATGTGGTGCTTGGCAAGAAACGTCCAGACGAAGACTCCCTTGGAAATACAGTAGCGCTTGACGACCCTGAGGCTGGCGGCTTCCAGGAACTCGGGCGGGTCGCAGTCAACTGGGAGAAGAAATCCCACGAAATCGCCCTGTCGACCAACGGCGACAAAATCGTCGTACGTGCTGACGGCGAGAGAGTGATTGTGGCGACTGACGATGATGGAATGAGCTCAACAATCGTCGGAATTTTTTCTCGCGGGACCGGAAAGAACAAGTTTCAAAAGTTCGTTGTAACCCAGAAGTAACGGCCTTCGAGCAGTTTGAGCCTGTCGACGATGAAACGTCCAGGGTGACAGTGGGCTGCAACCCGTTATCATCTTGCACATGACATCACCAATCATGGCATCCGGGGCTGGGTACTCGCTCAGCGGAAAAACAGCGCTGGTCACCGGCGCAAGTAAAGGTATAGGCAGGGCGATTGCACTGGCCTTCGGTAAGGCGGGGGCGAACGTTGTAGCCACTGCTCGAACCGTCAGCGAGATCGAAGACGTCGCCAATTCGGTTAGATCGTTCGGCAGCGATGCACTCGGTGTTGTCGCCGACCTTGGCGTGGAGACCGACATTGAAAACCTCGTGGGGGCTACTGAACGGGAGTTCGGCGGCGTCGACATTCTGGTCAACAACGCCGCGATCATCCACGGGCGTATAAAAGTCGTCGATTTTGATCCGCAACTGTGGCGGGACGTGCTGAGCGTGAATATCACAGGCGCGTTCTTGCTCACGCAGGCCCTGTTGCCGGGCATGATCGAACGTGGTTATGGCAAGGTGATCAACATCTCGTCGATAGGCGGTCGCAAAGGCGGCTATGGTCGGAGTGCATACCGGATCACGAAGTCGGCGATGATCAGCTTTACAGAGTCACTCGCCGCCGAGGTTTATACGCACGGGATCAACGTGAATGCTATTTGTCCGGGTGGAACCGACACCGAGGGTTACAGAGAGGCGTTCAATTCGACGGGCCGCGCGGAAAATCCAAAACTGATGGACCCGTCCGAGATCGCTGCGGTCGCGATGTTCCTGGCATCCGACGCCAGTTCAGCTGTGACCGGAGCAGCTATCGATTCGTTCGGCGGCAGCAATCCATTGTTTGGTTAGAGTGCGGATCCCAAATACGCCTGCCCTGTTTTCCTTATGGTTCGGACCATTCACGGATGATTCGAACAGACTTGCGCCATGTATCTGCCATGCGTCGAGTGCCACTCTTCTAACACCCCAAAATGAACAAATAATCGCTTCGGCATGGTACAACGGGCACGTATCTGCTTACAGTCGAGTTAACGTGGAGGAGTTAATTGAAGATCACGAATGTTGAAGCGTGGGTCGTAGTGCCCGATCTTGGTGGTCTCGGCCAGTACCAGGGCGAATGGCAGTGGACGTTCGTGACGATCGAGACCGACGAAGGTATCACCGGCTGGGGTGAGTCTTCCAGCGTGCCACGAAATGGTTCGTTGTTGACGGGAGCGGGTGTTCGGGCCGTCAGAGAAGCGTTGATCGGCGAAGATCCCGCCGATATTGAGCGGCTCTGGCAGAAACTGTTCCGGCGCTACACCTACATGGGTTCCCGCGGGTTTCCGACCACCATCATCAGCGGCATCGACATTGCACTGTGGGACATCAAGGGCAAGGCGACAGGTCGGCCTGTGTACGATCTTCTCGGCGGCAAGATGCGTGATGAAATCCGCATGTACGCGAACGCGTGGTTCGGGGGTTGTTCGACACCAGAGGACTATCACGCAGCGGCGAAGCGAACGGTCGCTGCGGGTCACGACGCCATGAAGATGGACCCGTTCCTCGAAATGCAGCCTTTCCACACGATGTATCAGGATGGCCAGATTTCAGCCGCCGGTGAAAACCTTGGATGCGATATAACTGCCGCGGTAAGGGATGCGGTTGGGCCAAACGTAGAGGTTCTAATCGACGCGCACGGTCACTACAACGTGTCGACGGCCGTTCGACTGGCAAACCGACTGTACGATGAGTCGAGAATAGACTGGTTCGAAGAGCCGCTCCCGCCCGAAGGCATCGAAGGGCTTCGGTCAGTCAGACGGCAGATTCGGGCGCCGATGTGCCTGGGCGAGCGTCTTTTCACCCGCTGGGACTACGCACAGATCTTGCACGAGGGTTTGACCGACTACATCATGCCGGATGTCGCCTGGACTGGCGGTATTTCCGAGTTGAAGAAGATCGCGACGATGGCTGAGACGTACTATGTCCCGATTAGCCCTCATAACGCGCAGGGGCCGGGGCAAATTCTCGGTGGTGCCCACGTTTCGATGAGCACCCCAAACTTCTACAGGCTGGAGCACGCTCTCGATTTCAAACCCGCCTACGATCGCTATATGACCGAACCGTTCAACTGGCGGGGCAATAAGCTTGTGCTGAACGGCAAGCCCGGACTCGGGATCGACCTGGACATGGACGCAGTTCGCGCCGACCTGCATCCGGACTGGGTCGCTTGATGATCATGTTTCAGTTGGACTCGGCTTGAAGTCTCCCCGGTGAATGCGATAGGTCCGATTGTTCATCCTTTGAACTTCAGTTTTTCGTCGGCCAGGGCTTGTCCGCGTTTGTCAGGCGCGGTCGTCGATGACGCGCGTGATTTAGTTCAGATCCGAATTTCGGAGTGGAACTGCGTGTGGGAGCACTGCCGGGAAACCCGGATTTGGAGGATCGGCGGTTGGTGCCTCGTGTCTTGATGTGCCCACAAACGACGTTCATCGACCGGCCTGCCAAGTGGAACCCTAATTGAGTTTACTGATCGCTCTTGCGGCTCTTGCAATGATCGGTTTTGGATTACCGGGCGGCGTCTTATCGGTTGCATGGACATCGATGAGCGACAAGTTCGGTGTTGCTATCACGTCTCTCGGCAGCGTCGTGGCCGCGTACATCGTGGGCTACACCATCGCCAGTTTCTCCAGCGGGTGGCTGCTGCAGAAAGGCAGTCTGGGCAGGTTCCTTACTCTGAGTGCGGCGCTGTCGGGCCTGGGCTACGTCGCGTTCGCAGCCGTTCCCGGTTGGTGGTTGCTGCTCGCGGTTTCCGTAACTGCTGGCGCGGGTCACGGATTTCTGGACACGGGGCTAAACCTTTTTGCAGCAACGCGACTGAATGGTCGGATAACAAACTGGATTCATGCGTTCTTCGGGCTGGGTTCGTTGGCAGGGTCGAGCCTGATGACGGGCTTTTTGTTGGTAGGACTGGGATGGGAATGGGGCTACCTGGTTGTTGCCGGTCCGTTCGTGGTGCTGGTTGTCGGGTTCGCCCTGACAAGAAAGCGCTGGCAAGTCGGTCGAGACAGTTCCACGGAAGTTTTTGAGATCGCTGGAATGATGGAGACTTTACGGGTACCGGCAGTCTGGGTAGGGATTGCGGCTTTTGCGCTACAGACTGCGCTCGAAGTGGCAGCGGGCGTTTGGTCGTTCACATTGCTTACTGAAAAACGTGAAATATCGGTCGCCACCGCGGGCGGTTGGGTTTCGGCCTTTTTCGGCGGCTTATTTTTTGGGCGAGTGATGCTTGGTACATTTGCAGACAGGTTGTCTGCCCCACGGCTACTCAGGTTATCTGGCGTACTGTCGGTGGTTGGTGCCCTGGCGTTTTGGCAGGTACAGATCAGCGAACTTAATCTTGTCGGACTGATCCTTTTAGGTTTTGGGCTGGGCCCGATTTTTCCGACGTTGATTTCGGCTACGCCGTCCTATGTCGGCGCAAGACATACACAGAACGCAATCGGGTTACAAATTGGCGCCTCGGCGGTGGGTGGCGGCCTGATCCCGGCCGGTGTCGGGTTTGTTGCAGCCATTGTTGGTCTTGAGGCGATCAGCGTTGCTCTGGTGATCGGCAGCAGTCTTATGCTGGGAGTTCTGTGGACGTTCGAATGGCTCGGTTCACCATCGACAGCGCCAGCGCGAACCGGATAGTGGGGCAGATCTAGGTCAATAAACCGAGATGGCCTGAGCGCGCAAAACCCTCAGCGTAATACCGAGGGTCTGCTCATCCCGCAATATTTTGGTGCCATGCCCCATCGGACAACGTCCACCTGCGGGTGGGGGGACGCGCAGACTAGTCCGTCAGAGGGATTTTGCGCGACCGAATTCGTCAATATTTTGTGAATATTCGAGCCTGGCCGAACCGGGCTTCTGCCACGAGTCATCGTCGCCAAATGTCATGTGCCAGATTCCAGCGAAAGTTCCGGTAACAACCGCCGGGCGAGGTCGTAAAAACCGGGGTCGGGCGACCGATCTTTGACGTGCCAGTCGCGAATACGTTCCTCCCCGCCGCAGGAAGACGGTAGCCCAAAATGC
>JAQBVG010000112.1 GCA_027623655.1 Chloroflexota bacterium | reverse complement strand
GGCCCCCACCAACTTCGCCCGAACAACGTTTTAAACGGGAAAACACGGATTCTTCAGCACCCTGCTAGACCTGTCGAGCGATCGGGATGTCACGCCCTCGCTATCGATCAAACGAACTTCTCGTGAAGTTGGCTCAAATCGATTCGGTTCGCAGTGTCGTGCAGCACGGCGACATTTCGCTCGACTTCCTGCGGTGTTCGCATCCCAACCAGTGCCACATCGATCAGCCCGTTAGAAAGCACGAACTGCAACAGCGCAGACGAATAGTCGTAGCTGTCATCTGGTCGGATCATACCTGACCAGCGCTGAAACACCCCGGCCGTGAGCGCTCTCATCGTTACGACGCCCATGCCAGCTTTATCGGCCTCGTATATCGATCCGAACGGCCTTGTCGGCTCGTACGTGTGCTGAAATACCAGGTTGTAGCAAGACTGCATCACGTCGAACCGCCCCGATGCGATGAATTCGTAGACCGGTGGATTTTGATCCTCGGTCGTAAATCCGACATGCCGGATCAATCCCTCTTCACGTGCTTTCTCAAGTACCTCGAGCGTTCCGCCCGTGCGAAGTGTCTGGTCGCGCGCTTCCGACGTATAGGCCGTGCCGTGGACCTGCACCAGGTCGATCACATCTAAACGAAGATTCTCGAGCGATCGTTCCACCGATCCACGTGGATCTGCCTCGTTGTGGCTGACCTTCGTAGCAACGTAGATATCGTCCCGCTTGGACGCGATTCCAGCTGCAGCAAGTCCCTCGCCGAAAATCTTCTCGCTCTCACCGGTTCCGTAAGCCGCTGCGGTATCGAAGTAGTTGATGCCAAGCTCAACCGCACGACCAATAGCCGTGATAACGCCCTCGCGGTGAGCCACATCCGCCGGCGACGAATCGACTATGTAGTTCATCAATCCGGCAGGCGCGCCGCCGAACCCGATACGGGAGATGACAGCGCCAGTGCGACCGAGGAGTGTCGTCATTTAGAATCCCTTCGTCTGCTCGTCCACATTCGTCCCACACTGTCAGTTGAAGACCCGACGTAGAGACAAGTGGCCGTTAGTGTAGCTGTGTTTCCAACTACACTAGTGGCATGGATCCGAAACACCTAGCAATCGACGACCGGATACGAGGTTTGTGTGCGAACTGTGGCGCGGCAGGCCCTGACACAACGGATCACAATCCGTCGAAGGTGTTCTTGGACCGACCGTACCCGGACAACTGCCCGGTTGTTCCGATGTGCAGATCATGTAATGAGGGCTACAGTTTGGACGAGCAGTATGTTGCTTGTTTGATTGAATGCGCAGTAACGGGGTTTGATTCGCTGGAAGCGATTCGACGGACCAATATCAGGAGACGACTCCGTCAGAGTCATAGATTGCGGACTATGTTGACTGGAGCCAGAATGGTCGATTTTTGGGGAGTGCCTAGCTTCAACGTCGACATTTCGCGAGTTCGACGAGTCCTAACAAAACTCGCCCGAGGCCATATCAATTACGAATTATCCAACGTGCAAGCCTCGCCACCCGATTTCGTCACATTCACCCCGGTCAATCATCTCAATCACGAACAATTGTCCGCATTTATGGCTGATCCTAAACCAGATATCTTCCCAGAAATTGGCAGTCGACAATTCTTGAGCCTCATCTGGTCCGGTTCTTCAGGTTTCTACAGCGAAGGATGGAGTGATTGGAAAATTATCCAGCCCGGGCGATACCAATATGTCGTTGAACAAAAATCCGGTGATTCGGTCAGGATCCTCCTTTCCGACTACCTGTGTTGCGAGGTGATCTGGGATTAACGACTCCCGCACCTACTTCGAACTCAGGCAATCACTTTGCCGACTCAATCCGCGACGATCACAGGCAAGCCCATCGATTCTAGATTTCGCGGCTGACATCAATAATCAAGATTTTTACTCGACCGATGCCGTCTTTCGGATCAACCGGCATGGTCAACAGCGCAGAAAAGACCCTTGCTAGTCACCGACAACTCCTGAACTCGCGGAAAAAGTAACCCCCCCTACCCCTGCTTCATCACAGCCTCGATCATTGCCTGTATGTAGCCGTTGGCGAACGCACGGCCACGGTGACCCCACGCCGTGTCCTGATGGGTATGCGGCACGTGATCGTCGATGAAGAAGCTGTCGTACCCGTTGTCGTAGTACGTTTTCATCGCCCGGTACATGTCGACGTGCCCCGTGTTGATGAACTCCTCATGAAAGTCCTCCGGGTTCGGAGCCGACACATTCCGGAAGTGGACGTACAGCACCTTCTTCTTCTGGACCATCTCCGCGATGAACTCGTAAAGGGCGTCGCCGGCAGAGTCGAACATCTCTGAAACGGTGCCCTGGCAGAACTCAATTGCGCAGTTGTCAGACGGATATATGTCCAGGTACCTGCGGTAGTTCTCGTACGACCTGAACAACTGGGGGATACCGCCAAGTTGATCGACCGGCGGGTCGCAGGGGTGAATCCCGAGTCGAATGCCCTCTTCTTCGGCGATCGGTGTGATGATCTTGATCCAGTATTCGAGGTTATCCCACATCTCTTCGTCGGTGTAGACCCGGTCGTGAGTTAGCGGCATCTTGTTCGCTTCAACATAGTTGAAAGCTGTTGCAACCGCGCCTCCGCGGATGAGTTTCGGAGGGGTTCGCCAGACGTGCGAGGGCATCCAGTTGTAACCAAAGATCGGAATGCCAGCCCGGGCGATGTTTCGCACGGTCGTGATCATGTTGTCGACCTGTTCATCGCGCTTCGGACCGTTGAGCATGATGTGATCGTAAAACTGGGTCGGAACATTCTCCAGCGCCGAAAGTTTCATGCCATAACTCTCTACCATCGTGCGCATCTTCACGAGGTCGTGGAGAGACCATGTGCCGTTGTAACTTGGCAATTGCGGAGTGTTAAGCAATATATCGGTCACACCGTACTGCTGTGCGAACCTCAAGTACTCGGGCGTCGCCTGGTTGAACTGACCAAATCCGGCTCTCATTGTTCCTGTCTCTCCTGATCGGTAAGGGTCTTAGGTCTGACTGCACGCCAAGTTACACCCGGCAGGGGGATTGCGGTAGACATTCGTCGCAGTTGCATCCGCTATCCGAAATGTCATAGCCTTCGGGCGTTCAATATTGAAACACGTCGATGCCCCACCGAGGAGTCAGAATTCCAGTGACGACTTATACGCAAGCGCCTCCTGCACGACAGTCAAATGCAGATTACCCGATCAGCTTGAGCATCGACTATTCCGACGGAGAGCGAAATCGCCTGACAGTCTTTTTCAGGATATTCACGTTCATTCCAATCGCGATCGTGCTGGGAACTATTGGTGTCGGCTTCTACGATAGCGGGTACAGCGGAATGAGTAATTTCGACTGGGACTCGTCATCGTCTTACGCTTCAGCTGGGGCGATGATTCTCTTTGTGCCCTTGCTCTTGATGATCGTGTTCCGTCAGAAATACCCACGATGGTGGTTCGATTTCAACCTTGAACTTTTGAGATTTTCGACACGCGTCGGTGCATATATTGGTTTGCTAACGGACAAGTACCCATCTACAGACGAGGAACAGGGAGTACATCTGACGCTGGAGTACCCGGATGCAACTCAGCTCAACCGCTGGCTTCCGCTGGTGAAATGGCTCCTCGCAATCCCACACTACATAGTGCTTGTTGTTCTTTTCGTGGTGGCTATTGTTCTGCTCATCTTTGGCTGGTTTGCCATTCTGTTCACCGGCAAATTGCCACGTGGAATTCACGACTATCTGGTCGGTGTTACTCGTTGGGCAATTCGAGTTGAGGCGTATGCGTTGCTATTGACCACCGACAAATACCCGCCTTTCTCGCTCGACTAATCAGGTCGAGGCGTTATTGTCGGCAAATTCTCAGCCGCTATTCGCCCTGCTCGGTAAGTCCGGAACCCAATCGCCAAGCCCACATTCGTAACCCACGGCGCACATTCGTGGTGAATATGCTTCTCAGCGAGGCAGTGAGGCAATCTGTAGTTCTGGTCTAAAGAAAAGCCTGCCTTTTTTCTGAGCACCATTCAGAGGGGTATTCCATGACCGTTGTAACTACTGCGGCCCGATCGGTCGCCCAGACGCACGTTCAGGTAAATCTCCCCGTGCTGTCTGTCGATTACACCTCAGGCGTGCGAAACAAGAAATCCGTGCTTGCCAGGTTCGTGCTTGCCCTTCCAATCCTGGCATTGGCTTGGATTTCGGGCGCACTGCTGTTCCCGGTCGGCGCATTCCTCGCCGGGTACCAGTACGGACTGGCTACGTCGGTGCTTTTCGTCGCCCCGGCCATAATGATTGCTGCTCACCAGAAGTATCCTCGCTGGTGGTTTGACTTCAATGTTGAGTTGACCAAGTTTTCGTATCGAACGATCGCTTATGTTGCTCTGCTTACCGACAAATACCCGTCGACAGAAGATGACAAGTCGGTTCGTGTCTGGATCCGCTACCCGGACGTGAAGAAGGACCTTAATCGTTGGCTGCCACTCGTAAAGTGGATCGCCGCCACGCCTCACTACCTCGCACTGGCAGGCCTGCTATCTGGCATTGTTTTGGCGGTTGCCATCGGGTGGGTTTCCATCCTCGCGACCGGTAAATTCCCGAAATTCCTCCATGAATATATCGTTGGCGTGCTGCGTTACCACCTCAGGGTGATGGCATACGCGATACTGCTTACCTCGGACTCCTATCCTCCCTTTTCGATTGAGCAGTAATTGACACGAGTTCTCGTCGCATACGCCACCAAATTCGGCTCGACCCGTGAGGTGGCAGCGGCGATAGCTCGTGAACTGATCACCTCTGACCTTGACGCCGACTTCGCAGAGGCCAGCGGTTCTCTGGTTCCGGAAGACTACGATGCGTTCGTGATTGGATCGCCGCTGTACGGTGGTACCTGGATTTCGAGCGCCGGGATGTTCGTGGCCATAATGTCGGAGAGGATGGACGGCAAGCCGGTCGCCCTGTTTTCGATCGGGACCATGTTGCTCAAAAGTAGTGAACGAGGCCGCGGCGAACACACTTCGTTCATTGACAGGCTCAGAGAAGTGGCGCCCAGCCTGAATGTCGTTGCCGACGACGTGTTCGCCGGCTATTTCGACCGCGCAAATTTACCGTGGTATCTCCGCCTGATCGACCGATTTTCGCCCACCCCCCAGGGTGACCACCGGGAGTGGTCGAAAATCAGGGAATGGACAAAGTCGCTCGTCCCGATATTCACTGCCAGATAGGCTCTTGGCAATCCTAATTTTGTTGCGAATAGACCAGTCATGTTTATCGACACCCATGCTCACATACACCAGCACGACCCGAATGAGATTCCGGGCATCGTCGAACGAGCAGTGGGCGCCGGGGTCGGCGCGATCATCACGGCGGGAGTGACGGTTGAGGATTCCGAGAAGGCTCTTAGCGTTGCCGAAAAATACCCGCAGGTCTTCGCTGGTGTAGGCCTCCACCCGGCAGATCTTGCAGCTCCTCTAACGCCCGATGACCTGGCACACCTGAGTCGCCTTGCCTTATCGCCACGGGTGGTTGTCATGAGCGAAATTGGCATCGATCATCAGCGTCAATCCCCGGATAAGGGATGGCAGGAAGCAGCGTTCCAAGAACAGATAGAAGTCGCCAGGCAGCACAATCTGGCAATCGTGTTCCACATCCGCGAGCAGGGTGACGACTACGACGCACATTCGGCTCGTGACACGGCGCTGTCGATTCTGAAGGAAACCAGTGCTGGCGAGCTTGGCGGCACCGCACACTACTTCCAGGGTCGTTGGAGTTACGCGAGTCAGTTGATCGATCTCGGCTTTCACATCTCATTTGCAAAAACCCTAACTCGAATACCTGATCTCGAAGAGACAGCGATCAAAACCCCGCTCGACCGAATCCTCGTTGAAACGGACGCCTATCCTCAGCCCTTCAAGAAAGAGCGCAGCAAGTGGACCGAACCCAGGGATATCACCGGGGTTGCAGAAAAGCTGGCAGCCCTGCGAGGTACGACTATTCACGAGATTCAAAAAGCGACCACAACGAACGCGCTGACCATGCTGGGTAATCGTTCGTCGATAGTCGGGGCAGTTCTTGAATCATTTCGATCAGGTGCACAATCTGGCGAGATTTGAGCGCGACGCAATGATTCCGGGATAAAATTCATGGCTGGATGGCGTCTCTGTTCCGGATTCATGCTGATGAGCGGCTGCGCCACGCATGTCCACCGACCCGGGTAAATCCTTTCAACTGCCGAACATCGACTTATGCAAGAAATCGACTCAAAAATTGCCCTCAAGGAGTGGGCCGTCACCTCGGGTGCGCTCGGCCGTGGTGAGCAGATCTTCATGCTCAGGAAAGGCGGCATTCGCGAGGACGGCCGCCACTTCAAGATCGAGCACGATAGATTCCTGCTCTACCCCGGGCTGTATCACGAAGGCGAGCTACTTCTGAAGCCCGAAAATCGCAGATTGCTGGATGAAGCCAATGGAGTGGATTTCAGCGAAAAGATCACATTTTCTGTCTACTGCGAACTGGTGGAGTCAATCGAAATAGCCGAAGAGCGGCAAATAAGAGCGCTCGATGCCTTTCATATCTGGTCACCGGAATTTCCAATCAAGCGATTCAACTGGAAACCACGCCACTCGTTGAAATTGATGATTGTTCGGGCCTACCGGCTCGACGACCCTGTGACCGTTTCGGTCGATAGTTCGTACGCCGGTTGTAGATCGTGGGTCGTGCTCAGCGACTCAGTCGAACTGGGAAAGCTCACGCCAGCGCTCAGCGACTCCGAATTCCGTGCACAGATGGACCAAATTCACAGCGCACTTTCCGAAACGGCCGTCATCGCCTGACCGGCGTCTTTCCGCTAATTCAAATCCATCCCCTTTAGTTAACCGGAACCAGAAATTTGAAATATCGCCAGATTCAATCGACCGACCTGACCGTCTCGGAGGTTGGTTTCGGGGTGTGGAGCGTCGCCATGAACTGGTGGGGCGAAGTAAGCGAAGCGGACGGGATAAACCTGCTTCAGAAGGCAGCCGACAAAGGGATCACGTTCTTCGACACGGCCGACACGTATGGCGCTGGCTATGGCGAAGAGATCATACCGAAAGCTCTTGGCGACCGGCGCAATGACATCGTAATCGGCACCAAGTTCGGCTATGACATCGAAGCTCCGCGGGAAGGTCACAGGGAACGCCCACAGAACTGGGACCCCGACTTTGTAAAGCGTGCGTGCGAAAATAGCCTCAGTCGCCTGCAGACCGACCACATCGATCTGTATCAGTATCACAACGCAAGGCTCGACGTGATCCAGCGGGAAGATACCGTCGGGGCGCTTGAAGAGTTGAAGGCAGAAGGCAAAATTCGCCACTACGCCGTCGCTGTCGGTCCAGACATAGGCTGGCGGGAAGAAGGTCTTTACACGATAAGAGAGCGAAAGATTCCCGCGCAACTGATCTACTCGATTCTCGAACAGGACCCCGCAGACGTCATGATCGAGGCAGCTCAGGAGGTGGGCGTAGGCGTTTACGCCCGCGTTCCTCACGCTTCAGGCATGCTCGATGGCACGTATACGAAAGAAACCGTTATTGACGGAATGCCGTTCGACTCTTCCGACCACCGGGCGTATCGGCGGATGCACTGGTTAAGGCAGTCGGTCGAGAAGCTAAAACAGATCGACTTCTTGATCTCCGACAAGCCAGCAACAGTCGGCCAGATTGCAATCAAGTTTGTACTTAATCCACCGATCATGGCTTCGTGCCTGCCGACCATGACTTCGGTCGAACAGATAGACGAATATGTGGCAGCAGTCGATATTGACGACATTCCGCAGGACGAACTCGACCGCCTGGGCCCGATCTACGAAAACAATTTCGGTGTCGGACCCCGCGAACCACAGAAATCGAGCACGTCAGCCACTGGCTGGGTCGATCACAACGGCCAACCAATCATGCGCGAAATGGTCGTTCCCGGCGTTTCCTAGCAGGGTGCTGAAGAATCCGTGTTTTCCCGTTTGAAACGTTGTTCGGGCGAAGTTGGTGGGGGCC
>JAQBVG010000111.1 GCA_027623655.1 Chloroflexota bacterium | reverse complement strand
ATCTTTTCCACACAGCAATAACGGAGACCTCTTACATGTCAACAACCTACGTGGGAACTACAACTAGTCAGCGATCAGTTCTGACATTCGCTCGGCCATCGCGATGACCGTTGCATTAATGTTGGCGCGTACACAGGTTTGCGGGTCATCGACGCGTCGATGACCCGCAAACCTGCCACACCTCTGACGTTTCCTTTTTGATCAACCACCGCCATTGGATCTGAATCAGCGCCCATCTTGTTGGTACAAGAAATATGGTGGCCGGTTGTGACTTCGCGTCGTATCCACCCGTCGAGCGCCTGATCGCTTTCAAGCGTGCTGTCGGGAGGGTCGAGCCTTTCGCTAATGTTGCGCCGGAATTCGGATTGTTCGCCGATCTTCGCCAACCTCCTGACTCCATCGCGCATGCGGTCCAGGTCTCGCGGTTCGCTCATGTAGTTGAAGTCGATGGCGGGCTGGTCCGTAATATGGGTCGTTCTCAATCTGATCTCACCGCGACTGTCGGCCATGTTCAAAACAAGGTGCATGCTTATTCCGATCGGAACGTCTTTACTTCCGCCGCGCTCAGGTCGTTCGGTCCTGGCAGAGTTCATGTAGACGATCATGTCGTTACGATCCGGTGAACTGGTGGCCGTATAACGAAGAGAAATTTGCAGGCGCTTCTGGTCGAGGCGGTATTCGTACTCGGGTACGGTACGCCACAAAAGGTAGACCATCGGATGGTCCTGCAGGTTTTGCCCGACTCCCGGCACGTCGGCGACCACACCTATCCCGTGTTGTTCAAGATGCGCTGCTGGCCCGATTCCGGACAGCATCAGAAGCTGTGGGGATACGACTGCTCCAGCCGATAAAATTACCTCATTGGCTCTCACTTCGAACAACTCACCACCGGATTCTGCGACTACCCCGACTGCTCGGCCATCCTCGATGACGACTCGGTGTACCTGACAGCCCGGCCTAATAGTCAGATTGAGACGATGGCGAGCCATGCCCAGGTATCCGATCGCGGTGCTGATCCGAGTTCCACCCACATTGTTGAACGAAAGTGGCCCGACTCCCGTTGAATCTGGCAGGTTGTGGTCCGGGCAGTCGGCATACCCCATTTTCCTGCAGGCCTCGTAGAACCCTACCTGAGCAGGCAGCCACTCATCACGCGCTGGCCTCACGCAACTTATCGGACCACCTTTTCCGTGAAAATCGCCGCCAAAGTCGAGGTCGTTTTCTGAACGTCGGGACCCGGAAAGCATTTTCCTGTACGACCATTCGTCAAGACCCCATTCCGCCCATGAATCGTAATCTTCGGGAACGCCTCGTAAAAATATCTGGGCGTTGATGGCTGTCGACCCGCCTGTCGCTTTGCCTCGTGGCACCACGATGGGTTCCGAATTATCGGTTCCCGTGGCCCGGTAATTCCAGTTGTGGGGGTTGTCGATCAACTCGACTGCCCCACCGATACCCAGCCGCAATTCGTCCGGAAGTGTTTCGATGTCGGGGTAGTCAGGACCTGGCTCCAGCAGCAACACGCTGCGAGCGGGATCTTCCGACAGCCTTGCCGCAAGGACCGACCCGGCGGCACCCGCACCAACTATGACGGTGTCATATCGCATTGTCCGAACCCTCAATAACCTTCTGGTAATTTCTGACCGACTGGTTCATCCAGTCTTGACCGAATCCCGAGTGCGCAAAACCGGGCGTGTTTACAGCAGCCAGGTGTTACTTGTCCGCCTGTAGTCGCGCCATCTCCACCGCGAACCAGAGCGCCATCGCCCCACCACGATCGTCCAGTCCATCCGAGTAGGGACGGTTTACATACGCTTCGAGGTCGGATTGAGGTCCCGTGCCAACGCAGACATGCTCTATCGACCCGTCCTCACCGATACGTCGAGACGCACCGTCCCAGGTCCGGTTCAACATCGCTCGCCAACTGTCATCGAGCCAGCCCATGCGTATTCCCCTGGCCACGGAATACCCGATCATCGAACTCGCACTGTGCTCAAGATAGGTTTCTGGTAAATCGACAATCTGCCTCCACATGCCCGATGCGTCCTGGTGTTCTGACAGTCCCTCCAGGTGCTTCACGTGAGTTGCCAGCAATTTTGGCCGAGCCGGGTGCTGTTCCGGCAGGTACGTCAATGTTTCAGCGAATCCTAATGCGGCGAATGCGTTTCCTCGTCCCCAGAAATACGGCGATGTTTTAGAGTGCCACCACAGTCCAGAAGGCTGAAGCGTGCCCAGAGTTTCCGGTGCTGTCAGGAAATCTGCGAGTAAATTTGCGTATGATTCTTCGCCGCTCGAACGATACGCTCGACCGAGCATCGTGGCCGCAAAGAAGAAATCCTCGACGCGGATATCTGGATCGAGGGGGCCCTCTGCAAGAGTCGGTCCGAATTGATCGGCAGCAAAATGCAGCAAACGGGTGTACGACGCATTTCCCGAAGAAACCGCCAGTTCATCGGCCCAGCAGAGACCGGCATAGTTCGCCGTTCCATCGCCAGCGCTGAAGATTCCCGAACCGGTCTCTGCCGAACTGGCGGTCACGTAAGGGTCAACGACCTGTTCGATGCTCTCAGTAGTGTTTTCGCTTGGTCCATTGACCAGATCGGCCAGCCGGAGGCGACCGCTTAGCGCCACTCCCTGGGTATACACAACAGGATGTTCGAGTTTATGACCGTAGTGCCGGGCTAGTACTGACGCCACGTCCACCGGATTCTTCATCTTTGTCCACACTCCATCGCCCGCCCGCATACCTGCGTACTTTATGTTGTCGTAGCCGATGTGCCCAGTAAATCTGAAAAGTGCAAGTTGAAATCGGACTGCACGTTATCTCACTGTCAACCGTCACGCCACTGAGAGAGTTGCCCAGTGGATCAGTTCAGTCATCCGCGCCTGAACACCCGCGAGGCAAAATGAGTTGCTCACTGGTCGGGCGAACAGGTAAAGTTCGCCAATTGGCGGGAATACCAGAGACGCGCACGCATGAAGAGGCACTATGACTACCGCAGCGACCACCGATCTCGCTCTGATGGCGCACCTGCTACGACGGGCAGGTTTCGGATCCGACCGCGCAGAACTTGAGCGTTACGCCGCACGCAGCTATGAAGATGTAGTCGAAGACCTGCTGCACCCGGACCGGTTCGACGATGTAGAAGATGAAGTCCTGACCCGCTTCTACCCGCACCTTCATGCGAACATCGACAACCCGTCGGTGTGGAACGGCAGATGGTTCTACAGAATGGTCAATACCGAGCGGCCGCTTGAAGAGAAAATGACACTGTTCTGGCACGGTGTGTTCGCCACCGGGTGGACCAAAAGCGAGCACACCCCGACAATCGTCGACCACATCCAGATGTTGCGTACCAATTGCCTGGAAAACTTCCGAACATTGCTGCTCGGGATTTCGCGTGACCCGGCGATGATTTTCTGGCTCGACAACAACGAAAATCACGGCTCGTCAATCAATGAAAATTACGGACGGGAAATCCTCGAACTGTTCTCAATGGGAATCGGAAACTACACCGAGGATGACATCAAGAATGCTGCGCGCGCCTTTACCGGGTGGACATACGAACAGCCGGTGCCGCTCTACCCGTACGGTCAGAGATCCGTTAATTTCCTGTTCAGAGAAGACGACCACGACAACGGTGAGAAGACGTTTTTAGGTCATACCGGGAATCTCAACGGCAACGACATTATCGACATCATCGCGAAACAGAAGGCAACCGCCCGTTTCATCGGCAGGCACCTTTACAACTTCTTTGTAGCCGATGAAGCACAGGTTCCGTCGTGGAGCATCGAACCACCGGCTGATCCGGGGGCGATTGAAGAGCTGGCAAATACCTGGATGGATTCGGACGCCAACATCCGTGCGGTAATGCGCACTCTGTTCAACTCGGAGTGGTTTAAAGCTGCCCGTTTCAAACATGTCAAATCTCCTGCTGAGTTCGTTGCAGGTGTGCTCAAGCTCTCAGGTGAGTACAGTGAACCGGGGCCGAACCTTCACAAACTGGAAGCAACCACCACCGCCATGGGCCAGAAATTGATGGACCCGCCAAGCGTTGAAGGTTGGCACACCGGTAAGGAGTGGATCGACGGCGGCACGCTTACCGAACGGGTCAATTACGCAGTCGACACACTCAACAATCCGCGAAAACCCGGAGTGAAAACGATGGTAGATCGCATCAGATCGTCCGGGGACTCAACGGCGCCTAATGAGCTGGTCGATCAACTTCTTGAGCTTGCAGGCCCCCTTTTAGTCACATCGGAGACGAGAGACGCACTGATCGCACACGCTGAAGCTGGCGGACCGCTCGCCTGGAGCTCTGCGAAAGAAGTACAAACCAGCACGGCGCGAGTTGTTCAAATGCTCACCCTGGTCGTGGCAACCCGGGAATTCCAGTTCGCCTGACCCCATTTCCCAACCCGACTATCGGCAAAAAACGAAAAGAATCCCGCGACGGAGAATTCCAGATGACTACGGTACTAAACGGAAAGACAAAAAAACCGGTCCTTGTAGTAGTACAACTCT
Organism: Chloroflexota bacterium; assembly: GCA_027623655.1. Lineage (GTDB taxonomy): Bacteria > Chloroflexota > Dehalococcoidia > Lucifugimonadales > Lucifugimonadaceae > Lucifugimonas. Next base: position 3,720 of record JAQBVG010000111.1, on the reverse strand, counting down.
CCGGCGGCAATGATTTCATGAACACCGTGATCCCGTTCACTGAAGGGATCTACTACGATAACCGCCCCCTCGTCGGAATCCCGGAAGAGAGGGTGCTGCCATTCACCGATACCCTGGCATGGCACCCGTCTGCTGCCGGATTCAAGCGAATCTACGAACAGGGCAAGATGGCGATCGTCCAGGGTGTCGGTACCGAACATGCAAGCAGGTCCCACTTCCGCGCCATGGACATCTGGCACACCTGTGAACCGGAAATTGTGGCAACGGAAGGATGGCTCGCCAAGGTCATTAGAGAAATCGACCCGGAAGGTGCGAATCCGGTTACCGCGGTCAATTTTGGCAGGGGTCTTCCGCGTGCGCTCGCTGCCCCGGGAGTGACCGCCACTTCGGTTGGCGATCTCGATAACTACGGCCTCATGTCCGGTATCCAGATTCGTGAAGAACGCGAGCGAGACCTGAAGATATTCCAGCGGATGTACACACCTGCGATCGGTTCGGGCATGGTGATGGACTATCTGAGCCAGACTGGAAACAACGTGCTTAGCGGAGCTGACATGCTCGCCGAGGCGCCAAAACAGTATAAATCGACGGTCGAATACGCCGACAACCCCATCGCGAAGGCGTTGCGCGATGTCGCTCGTGTTCACACAGCAGGGTTGGGCACCCGCATTTTCTACACGAGTCATGCCGGGTACGACCATCACGCTCAGGAAGTACCGGGCCATGCCAAACTGTTGAGCGAACTCACCGACGCCATTGAGGATTTTTTGCAGGACCTGCGGGAACACAATGCCGGAGATGAAGTGAATATTCTCGTGTTCACCGAGTTTGGCAGGCGCATCAAGGACAATGGCTCTGGCACAGATCACGGTACTGGAGGTGGAGCCTTCATCATTGGTGAAAACGTGAAAGGCGGGCTCTATTCCGAATATCCCTCACTGGCACCGGCCGACTGGAAATTTGGAGAAGATATGGACTTCACCATAGACTTCAGGAGTATCTACAGCACAATTCTGAACCAGTGGATGGGTATCGATCCTGTGGAGATTGTCGGCGGTCAGTTCGAGCAGTTCAATCCCTACACCGCTACGTTGGTTTAGCACACGAGGCAGTCGATTAGGAGAGCGCTATGGCAAAACCACACGCACTGTTGCGAGCGGCATTCCCGTACTACGGGACACTCGGAATGCGCCGTGTTACAACTTCACCGGCGGATATCGTGGCCGGCGATCACGGCGATCTGTATGTGCTCAACCGCACCGACGGTGATGGTGGTCAGATCAGGCTGACTAACTGGGACGACGAGGACCTGGGAGATATCGGAAGTGGATTTGTCTGGCCGGTACAGATGATCGCTGGACCCGATGATTCGCTGGTCGTTTCAGACGAAGGCAACCATGCGATAAGTTTCTGGTCCAGGTACGGCGCAAAGATCAATGCCTGGGGCAATCACGGTTCAGGCGAGGGCGATCTGAACCGTCCATCTGGCATCGTTTTCGATGGCAACGGAAATCTGCTGGTAGTTGACACGATGAACCATCGTGTCCAGAAGTTCACGGTCGATGGCAAGTTCATCTCAACGTTTGGCGAACGTGGCGACGGGGACGGCCAGTTCGATATGCCATGGGGCATCGATATCGACCGAGAAGATGGCACGATTGTTATCGGCGACTGGCGAAACGATCGTGTTCAAAAATTTTCGCCCGATGGAGAATTTTTGCTGAAGTTCGGAACGACAGGAAAAGCACGGGGCGAGTTCTGCAGACCAGCCGGAGTTTCTGTGGACAGGCATGGCGACATCTATGTTGCCGACCGTGGAAATCACCGGATCCAGCTCTTCGGGCAAAATGGTAATTTCGTCGATATTTTCACCGGAAATGCGGGGTTATCAAAGAGCGGTCGGACATACATTCAGGCCAACCCAAAGGTCCTTCGATCACGTGAACTGATCGATCTGGTTGACGAAAGACTTCTCCGTGGGCCGAGCTCAGTAAGGGTTTACGGTGATTTGATGTACATACCCGATAGCGGCAGCCATCGAATACAGGTCTACAGGAAAGAGGCGTACGAACTAACGGAAGATCAGATCTACGCAGCGCCCAAAGCACCATCCCTTTACACAGTTTGATCGACTCAACTCGTTACCTGGGACACCCCGCAGTCAACTTGCAGCCCTGGCAGATAGTGATCCTGGTTGACCCCGTGCCTCCATTTTCTGGAGGCGCTGCATGCCAATGATGTTCGGTTTTGGCGCCCAGCGTCGGCAGATGCTCGAGACTGAGCTCAAACGCTTTCTCGACGAGATGCCCCGCCTCGGAATGGAGACGATGTTCCTGGTGGGACCGTTTGCTCAGGGCAAAATCGGTCCCGGAACCGTGCTTGACCTGGTTCTTGTTCAGGAAACCGATGAACCTGTCCACTGGCGGGCAGATTTCTGGACGACACATTTGCGACCACAGGTTGGGGTTAATTTCTACGTCTACACTCGTAGCGAGATAGAGAATCCGCTATTTCCTGATCGATTGCTCCACGAAGCATTTAACAACGGCGAAAGGGTTTACGGCTAACCGCATGACCTTGCACGATCCAGCCAGGAGTTGGCTCGCCCAGGCTGTTGCCGATCTCGATGCCGCACGCGCCAACGCCGATCAAGGACGACATGCCCTCGCCTGTTTTCTTTGCCACGAGTCGGCCGTAAAGGCCGTTAAGGGTTTTCTATACAGCAAGGGTGCGGAAATGGTCTGGGGTGATCATCTCTCTGACCTGTGCGAGGATGCTATGGCGTTCGACCCGTCTTTCGACTTCGTCAAGTCCGTCGGCGCACTGCTCGACAAGCACATCTTGTCTTCCAGGAACCCCGACGCTGTTGGCGGAGCAGTTCCGTATGAAATCTACGATTCAACGGACTCGTCCCACGCCCTGGAAATCGCTACCGAACTACTCGATTCAGTGCGGCAAAAAATCCAGGCCGACCGATAGTAGTCCTGAAAGTCCATAGAAAACACTAAACGGCAAATCGGAAGCGGTCACACGACCAGCTAAATTGCCTCCGTCGCTCAGAAACCACGGAGCAGGCGATTACCCAGGATCACAGGTAACCCGACCTCCTGGATCCGAGTTGCCGTCAGCTCAGCATCGTATGTAACCCGACGGTGCCAGATTGCGTTCTGGTCGAGGTCGAGGACCGCATAGCCTGCCCTGGGATTTGCGTCACGAGGCTGACCGACGCTACCGGGATTTACGAGAAATCGATCACCTGATAGTTCATGGAATGACGACGTTTCGACCTCGACCCGGTAGACCTTTTCGTCTTTTAGCTCAAACACCGCCTGATAATGAGTGTGCCCCACAGCGAGTCCGCGAGTGTCGATAGCGTGCAATGCTCGGGCAGCTGAACGTTCATCGAGCACGTACTCCCACAACCGATCACTCGGACTGCCATGGACAAGCGTAAATCCGTGCCGTTCAAGCCGAGTGGGCAGCATCTTCAACTGATCGAGATATCGGGATTCAAGATTATTCTTCGTCCACTCAACCGCCGCCGCCGCGACAGGATTGAACATGTTGGTCGATATGTCCCCGATTGTCGCAAGATCGTGATTGCCAGCCACCGCGATCGCGCCTATTGAGTCGAGCAAAGAAAGGCATTCTTCGGGATTCGGACCATACCCGACGAGGTCACCAAGCACCCAGGTTTCGTCCAGCGCAAAATTCGAATTG
>JAQBVG010000110.1 GCA_027623655.1 Chloroflexota bacterium | reverse complement strand
GCCCTGACCCACCTGTTAGGATCACCGTGATAAAGCCAGTGTTGCAACGACCCCTTGAACCTGAGGTGAGCATCTGGATCATTGTTGCCTCGGTCGTCTCCCTCAGAGAAACACTTGACTACGGAAATGACTGGCTGCGCCCACTCGCCGTTGCCATACTGGCCTACATCCCCTACCTGATCATTCTGGCGCTCATTTCCTTGGTGACATGATTTTCCAAGGATCGCGCTTTATAGCGGTGTCGTAGCAGACATCCCGTGTGGTTGGCATCAGCCACTTATGTAGTCCTGATGCTACTATCTCGGGCATGACTAGTTCGGGGACTCAATACGCACTGGCCGGCGACATTGGTGGCACGAATATGCGTGCCGCGCTTGTGGACTCTTCTGGTCGGATGACCGGTCGGGGCTCGATCGATACTCTCCCCGAACGGGGAATCGATGACGTGAGTGCGCGCCTCGCACGCCTGTTGGAATCGGCGAGAAAAACTGCGCCAACAGGAGCCGAGCTCGTCGGTGTGGGCATCTCCACCGCAGGCCCGTTGAGACCCGAGACCGGAACCTACGATCACCCGCCGAACTTGACCGGCTGGCACGGCAAAACGATGAAGCCATCGCTGTCTGAGTCGCTCAGCCTTCCAGTCTGGATCGGGCATGACGCTACCCTGGCAGCGTTAGCAGAAACCCGTTTCGGAGACCACGTAGGTGCTGAAAATCTCATCTACGTAACCATCAGTACCGGCGTGGGCGGTGGGATCATCGCCAATAGCGAAATGGTGACCGGGGCGTCGGGCGGTGCAGGTGAAGTCGGCCATCTACCTGTGCGAACAGGCGCCTATAGGTGCAACGTCGGCTGTGATGGGTGCTTCGAGGGAAACGCATCGGGCCCTGCGATTGCCCGAATCGCCCGTGAACGGTTCACCGGTGCGGGTCCGCTTTCAAACCTCGCAGGCGGCGATCCGGCAAAAATCACCTCTCGCATGGTCTTTGACGCTGCCGACGCCGGCGATCCAGTCGCACAGGGCGTCGTAGATTTAACCCACGAAAATGTCGGTATTGGTCTCGGTGCACTACTGAATATTTTTAATCCCGAAGCGCTTGTTATCGGGGGCGGCGTTGTACAGGGACTGCAGCGTCACTGGACCCGACTGCAGGAATCGGTGAAAGCTCACTCGTTACCAGGCTACAGGAATGCGATCCCGCTTACTGCAACTCGACTTGGCGACGATGTCAGCCTGCTGGGCGCCGCCCAGTTGGCGTTCAGGCAAGCCAGGCGGATGTAGCCGGTGTAGCCAGTAAAAACCGTTAGGGATAATCCTCGCGGTCCCACGGGTCCTCAGGTGGGAGATCAATATCGAACGGGTCACCCCGGTCGAGACCGAGTTCTTCGGCCTCTTCAGTTACTCCGGTTCCGAAGTCGTCGATCTGCGACCGATCGACGGCCACATTGGCCCAGCCCTCTATCTCTGCGGCGTCGTAGCCTTCCGTGTCGATGCCCGGCAGCGTATCTGCCGTCCCAAACATCGACCGTGCCATTTCTGGAGTCACGACCTCATCGAGGTCCTCTTCCTCCTTCATCGTCTCAAGCGAGAGTTGTGCGGCCTCGACAACAAGTGGCTCCGGGCTTGTGAGGCGTTGCTCAATCAATCTTCTTGCCCTGTCTCCACCGATCCGTTCCACCGCCGATATCGCTGCGAGTTGGACGGTGAGGTCAGTGTCATCGAGCGTAGCTTCGAGGACTCGGAGATGGCTTTCATCACCCACTTCGCCTATCGCCACGGTGGCCTCGTACCTGACTGAGGCAACATCGTGGTCGAGGTCCCCGACGATTCGCTCAATCCATATTGGATTCGACGTTCGGCCCATGGCGTAGAGACTACTTTGCCTCGCCGCGATGTTTTTGGACGACCATGCCCACTCTATGTGAGGTGCAATACGTTCCCCACCGAACACTGAAACTGCTTCCAGTGCTTTGAGTTTGACAGCCTGCAGTTCTGATTCGTCTTCGAGGACTGCGAACAATGCTCCCGTAAGCATCCTTCGGTCCCTTGGCATAAGTCTTCCGGCCTGTGCCAGCGCGGAAAGGTGAGCCAGCGACTGAGCGGCGGCAACACGAACCTCATCTGATCGGTCGTCCGTCATCAGCCTGATAATCAGACCGACCAGGGTCCTGTCTCCGCTATCTTCCAGTCCTTTCAGCGACCGTGCGCGCACCCGGCTATCAGCATGAACCAATCCCTGCTTGAAGATAGACTCGAATTCGACGTCGGGCTGTTCTTCAGAGAGGGACACCATGCGGTCTACGATCTCCAGGACGCGATCACTGGACCACTCGACCCACAACTGGCCAAACTCGCTCACTTCGGGGGCTGTCAGCCCGGACAGCTCCGGCAACGACGCGAAATTGATGGAAGCCTCCTCGTCTTCAGGTAAGGCTTTGAGGAATTTATCTAATCCCATGACTGCACTCGCTGCACTACTTTGTCTGGCGATACTCCGGTCGACTCGATCGCGACATTGCTCGCAATCGCCCTGGGTCGCCTGTCATTCGTCTTTCGCCGCAACCTCGACCCCAAGACACTGGATTGCCGGTGACCTCATCGATCCGTAGACCCACTCGGCCGAATCCGAAATCCGCTCGACCTGCGAAAGCACCTTGTAAACATTGCCTGAAATCATCGTGTCTTTCACCCTGCCGACGATTTCTCCATTTTCGATCTTATAGCCCAGAGAAACGTTTGCCCGAAAATCTCCGCCCAGCTCGTTCCCCTGGCCAGCCCCGAGCAATCCCTCGATCACCAGACCATCTTTAACTTTCGCGATCATCTCTTCAAAAGGAATATCACCAGGGGAGATGTCAATCACCGTGGTTCCCGGGGACGGAGTGCTGCCAAGGGAGCGACCCGCTGCCCCGGTAGATGACCGACCCAACTGGCCCGCAGATTGAAGGTCGAGGACCGGGCCCATCGCAACGCCATTTTCTATCAGACCGAGCCTGCGGCTCGCGACGCCTTCGTCATCGAACGGACGGCTCCCACTGGCCCCTTTAATCAGCGGGTCGTCAGTTACGGATAATCGGCTGTCGACGATCTGCTCCCCCCAACGATCTCCGAGTGGCGATGCTCCGTTGGCAACATTTTTACCGTTGAACCCCGAAAGCAACGGTTGAATCAGAGTCGCGCCCACCCCGCGAGGCGTGAGGATAACCGGGAGGTCACCTGGATTCGTTTTGGCATGGGCTGTATGCGTGGCCCAGCGGAGTGACCGACGCACCGTCTGCAACACGCGGTCCAGTTCTTCCTGTTCGAACATGTGGCTCGATCCGTGACCCGCCCATACATCCAACATGTCGGTCCCACGGATCAACTGAGCGCTCAGGGAACAGTAATAGCCGGTCTGCTCGTACTCTTCGTCGATACCGGCCGAGTTCATGATCCGTCCACGACTCGTCGACCATCCGACTCGCGCACCACAGAGTATGTCAGGCCATTCGTCGAGCAATTGCTCTATGAGACCCTGCCCTGTGTCGATCATCGACTGCTGCGTAACCCGTGTCACGGCGGGATCGAACGTTTCCACGGTTGGGTACGCCGACGGTGCGGGAAATTCGAATGATGCCTCGGAGCCGAACGGCGCCAACGCACCAACCCGATCGACCAGCTCCATTTCGCGTGAAGCGTCGGTCGTTGAGCTAAATCCAATTCGGCCGTCGTCTATTACGCGCAACGCGACGCCGGAGGTATCGCGTCTCATTATTTCCTTGAGACGATTCGACTCGAACGAAATCGGGTGGCTTTCCGATTCGACTCGATAAACCTCTGCCTGGTCGAACCTAGCCGATGCGGCTTTTAGTAGTGACTCGCTCAATCTTTTTCCTTTTGTTTTCTTCAAATGAATCCTGGAACTGCCAGGTCTGATGGGGTTAAGTAGCGATCAGGCCCCGGATATCAGGCAGTTCTGGATACGGATGTGTGGACTACCGTTCGAAACTGGAAGCGGCATCTGCCCGCCCTTGCCACAACCGCCGCCCTGGTTCATATCGAGATCGTTGCCCACACCGTCGAGATTTTTCAACGTCTCGAACAGGTTGCCGGTGAGCATCACCGGTCGAACTGCCTCCTGGATCTCACCGTTACGGATGATGTACGCCTCGCCGGATGAGAAAGTGAACATTTCGTGCTGTGTCATCCCGCCGTACCAGTTGCGAACGTAGACACCGTCTTCCATGCCCTCCAGCAGATCTTCCAGGGTTGCGGTGCCCGGTTCAATTAACGTATTTGTCATCCGAACGATGGGCGGGAAGTTGAAGCCGATGGCCCTTGCGTTGCCGGTCGGCTTTTCACCGAGCTTTGCAGCGGTTTCGCGTGAGTGCAGGCGTCCGACGAGTTCGCCCTCTCGGACCAGTGCCGTAACCGTTGCGGGCGCACCTTCGTCATCGTATTTGAAGCTGCCTCGCAAACCTGGTATCGCGGCGCCGTCGGTGATGTTCAAATGCTTACCACCGAACTTTCGGCCCATGTACATAATCTCTTTGAGCTTGTCGTTCTCGTAGACGTTGTCACCTTCCGACAGGTGGCCGAAGGCCTCGTGGACGAAAACTCCGGCCAGGACCGGATCGAGGATCACGGTACGCTCGCCACCCTTGAGAGTCTTTGCATCGAGCAGAGCGACCGCCCGTTTTGCCGCGTCGACAACCTGCTCGTCCAGGTTTTGCACGGCACGGTAATCGCCTTGTGAACCCAGGCTGAAACTGGCCTGTTGCACATCTCCGCCCCTGCGGGCCTGAGCGGAAACCCGAGAGATTACGTGCACCTGCTGTTGCTCGATATACGAACCCTCAGAGCTGCCGAGGAACGTCTTACGAGATGAATCGCCGTAAACAATGTCTGCGCTGTTGATGCCCTCTACCGACCAGATGAGATCTCTGTAGTGATCCATCAATCGTTTTTTCTCGTCGAGAGATGTGTCTCCAGGATCGTCAACGATGTGCGCTGGCACGATGTCGACAAAGGTCTCGACTTCGCCTAATTCAGTTTTCGATCCGCCGACCGCCTTCGCCTGGGCAACAGCTTCTGCGACTCTCGTGCTCAAATCGTCGAGACTGTTGAAGCTCGCAAACCCCCAGCCACCCTTACTTACAGCGCGGACGTTACCGCCAAGACCGCTCGTTTGGGCGATCGTATCCAGGGATTTTCCGCGGTAGGTCAACCGGGTATTGTCGGTCTCTTCAATCCTGATTTCGCAATAGTCAGCCCCATTGGAGCGAAGCGCGTCGTAGATAAGGTCGCGGTACTTCACGAATATGCCAGGCCTCTGGTTGTGTTGATGTCGAAACGACGTCGGATGCTTGCCGTCGTCGGGTGTTTTCATTGATCGCGAGTTAAATAGTAGCAATGGTGAGAACGAACACGTAAACCATGTGCCGTATCGTCGATGTCGCACCGGCAATCATTTTGGCAGTCAACTTGATGGCATTCGCGATTGCTGGCAGTGATAATCGAACGAATGGCGCTCACATACACAGCGGCAATATCTCAGTTACTGTCGCTCGCCGATTTCGAGAGAAAATCACGCGCCAGCGACCCACCCGAATTCCACTTGAGAAGAATCGAGCGTCTCCTCGGGTATCTGGGCAATCCTCACCTGGGCCAACGGTTCGTGCACGTCGCCGGCAGTAAAGGCAAGGGCAGCACGTCGGCGATGATCGCCTGGTGCCTGTCGGCGGGCGGATATAAAACAGGTCTGTTTTCGTCCCCGTCCATCCACCGAATCACCGAACGGATTCGTATCAACTGCCAACCGGTAGCCGAACAAGATTTTGCCCGTCTCGTTGAGGATCTCTGGTCCGCTGTCGAACAGGTTACAGCCGACGGTGACATCGGAATCGTTTCGGTCTTCGAACTCCAGACAGCCATGGCCTTTTGCCACTTCGCTGAGGTGAATACGGACATCAGCGTGATCGAAGTAGGACTAGGCGGTAGGCTCGATTCCACAAACATCATCACACCGCTTGTATCGGTAATTACTCCGATCAGTCTCGACCACGTCTCAATCCTGGGGGACACGATCGCGAAAATCGCAGCGGAAAAAGCTGGCATCATTAAGCTCGGCGTACCGGTAGTTACGTCGCGGCAAGATCCTGAGGCGCTTGAAGTCATTCGATCGACCGCCGAAGCGACTCACAGCACGTTGATCAAATCGATAGAATCGGTCAACTTGCTGAGTAGAACCGACTGGGGCCTGGACGGCACCAAACTGGAAATCGAGCTGGACGGCGCTTCGTTCGACGTGCGGCTTCGGCTTCTCGGTTCGCACCAGGAAGACAACGCCCGAACGGCGATAGCGACCCTCGCCCAACTCGGAAAACAGGGCCTGCCGGTAAATTTTGACGCCATCAATGTGGGGATTTCATCAGTTGATTGGCCTGCCAGAACGCAACTTGTCTCGTCGCGACCAAACCCGATATTCGTCGACGGTGCCCACAACGACGCATCCGGGCGAGCACTCCTCAAGACGATAACCAAGCTATTCCCGGGCCGCGCCGGTGTCATATTGATCGTTGGGTCGGTTCGTGGTCATGACCCCAGCGCTGTGGCACGCGAACTGGCCTCTCTTGAACCACGGGTAATCGTGACAGAATCAAGACATCCAAAATCTCTCACCGGAAAAGAACTGGCAGATGCTCTCGGTGCGGGTAAAATCGTAGTCAACGCAATAACAACCAGCACACACCAGGCCCTTGACATGGCTCGGGCACTGGCTAACGACGGAGATCTGATCGTCGCCACAGGTTCATTGTTTGTGGCGGCGGAAATCATCGAGATCGAAAAGGGTATTGCGCCTGAGTTCTACCCGGATATCAAGCCCGCAACCAGCCCCGCTTCGACAAATCGCAACTTGCCTGCACACTCAGTAGATGACTAAAAACACACAAAATAGAGTCGTTGTAACCGGCATGGGTGCGATCACATGTCTGGGCAATTCAGTAGAAGAATTCTGGACAGGGCTCAAAAACGGTCAATCCGGCATTCGTAAGATAAGCCTTGTAAGCCCTGATGGTTTCCCTTGCAGCGTGGCGGGCGAAATACGGGATTTCGACACCGAGGAATACATGGATCGAAAGGAAGCGCGTCGAATGGCGCGCTTCTCTCAGTTCGCGGTCGCCGCTGCCTGCCAGGCTATCAACGACTCCGGGTTGGATTTAGAGAAAGAAGATCGAGACCGTATTGGCGTCTTGATCGGGACTGGCTCGGGCGGTCTACCTGAAACAGATCAGCAGGCCGAGGTTCGTGTGTTGCGAGGCGTCCGCCGGATGAGTCCGTACTACATTCCGATGATGCTCGTAAACATGGCGTCAGCAAACATTTCTCACATGTTCAACCTGACCGGCTACACCAACACCTGCGTAACGGCCTGCGCGGCAAGCACTCAGGCGGTGGGCGAGGCCTCCGAGATCATCCGTCGGGGTACTGCCGACGTGGTCGTTACCGGTGGGACCGAAGCAGGAATCTGTGAAATCGGGATGGGTGGCTTCAGTACGATGCACGCACTGACGACATGGGACGGCGATCCAACGAAGGCAAGCCGCCCGTTCGATTCGGGGCGCGATGGATTCGCACCCGCGGAAGGCGGTGGCGTGTTAATACTGGAAAGTCTCGATCACGCCCGGGCGAGAGGTGCTCGCATCTACGCCGAAATTGCTGGCTGGGGAGTCTCGTCCGACGCTTACCACCTTGTGCAACCGCACCCGGATGGCGTTGGAGCAGCGAAGGCCATGGACCGTGCGGTAGAAAACGCCGGGGTAGAACTCGATGAGATCGGCTACATCAATGCCCACGGAACGTCTACCCCGATCAACGACAAGTCCGAGACAATCGCAATCAAACGGGTATTTGGAGAGCGTGCCTACGATATTCCGATAAGCTCTACAAAATCCATGGTAGGGCACTCGCTTGGCGCTTCAGGAGCTCTCGAAGCTATCGCGTGCGTCAACAGCATTGTTGATGGGATAATCCACCCGACCATCAACCAGGAAGTTCCAGATCCCGATTGCGACCTCGACTACGTCCCGAATTTAGCGAGAGAAGTCGACCTCAACGTCGTAATGTCGAACAGCTTCGGGTTCGGCGGCCAGAACGCTTGCCTGGTAATTAGAAAATTCACCGGCTAGAAAATTGCCCTGAATTTCGCAAAGTAGCTCGTGAATGAGCTATCTTGCAATCCGAATCACCACAGGATCGCGTCGGAAAAGTACCGACTCCGGTCTCAACTTTTCCTCTGGCTGCGCCACGGTGCTAGGCGCCAGA
>JAQBVG010000109.1 GCA_027623655.1 Chloroflexota bacterium | reverse complement strand
GCCGGTAGCGGCGTGAAGACGTCCCGGCTCCCTTGTTTTCAGCACGGTGGGGCCATCGGCCCCCACCAATTTCGCCCGAACAACGTTTCAAACGGGAAAACACGGATTCTTCAGCACCCTGCTAGACTCACGCCCGCGTAGCTTCGCGATTATCGGCAGCTCGCTGTCATAGACCTTTTTCACGCCGTCGCCGAATGCGCTCTCGAGAATTCGAATGTCGCGTGCAAGTCTCACCATCCCCTGCGGCTCGACCGAAGCAGCCTGGTCACTGCCCCACATCGCACGGCTTAACGTTACGTGGCGCTCAACGAACGTGGCACCCAACGCCACCGCCGCGATGGTTGTTGACAGTCCAGTCTCGTGCCCGGAATACCCGACAGGGCAGTTGAACTCCTCGGCCAGGGAGTTGATCATTTTCAGATTCAACTCATCGTAAGCAGCAGGATAGCTGCTTGTACAGTGAGCGAGCATGAAATTGTCCGAATCGAGAATTTCGACGGCGTGCCTTATTTCCTCCATGGTCGACATGCCGGTTGACATGAGCACTGGTCGACCGGTTGAGGCGATTTTTTTTAGGAGATCGTCGTTCGTTACCAAGGCGGAAGCAATTTTGTGGCACGGTATATCAAACTCTTCCATGAAGTCGACCGATGGTTCATCCCAGCAGGATGCGAACCAGGTGATTCCTCTTGTCCGGGCGTGGGAATCGATTGCCCTAAACTCGTCTACTCCGAATTCAGTTTTTTCGCGGTAGTCGATGTATGTCATCACGCCCCACGGCGTGTCACGCTCAACGTCCCACTGATCACGAGGAACACATATCCTAGGAGTCCGCTTCTGAAATTTCACGGCATCGAACCTTGCGTCGACTGCGGCATCAATTAGCTTGAAGACGTTCTCGACATCGCCGTTGTGGTTAATACCTATTTCGGCGATCAAGTAGCAGGGATTGCCTTTACCGACTGTTTTCCCGGCAATTTCGGCGGTGGGTTTCAATTCATTGGATCCTAATAATTGGCGACTCGCTCCAGGAGGAGTGAATCTAGGCTGCGTGACTTAGTAACTATCTCAAAATTGCGAGGCGGTAGTATCTCCTGAACCAGAGGAGCATACATGCGAGCTGGAGGAGACCGAGGTAGTTAGAGGCTTTCTTCTCGTAACGGACGAGGATCGCCCTGCACTTCGAGAGCCATGCGAAGGTGCGCTCCACAACCCAGCGCCGTGCTTTCCTGGTCTTCTTGCCCCTTGCGTCGAGCTTCTCCTCTCCGATCCTGCGGATATGCGGGATGTAGCCGTTGATCAACGATTCGATGTCTCCTGTGGCGTTGTCGTAGCCTTTGTCCAGGCAGAGGTGCTGTTTGCCGAAGGGCCGCTCCAAGACCACCTGTTCGATAGTGCTGCGTAGGAGCTTGTGATCGTTGACGTTGGCCCCGGCCACCACAATGCTCAATGGCCCGCCATCGCCGTCGACCAGTACGCTTCTCTTCGTCCCGCTCTTGCCCCTGTCCGTTGGGTTGGGGCCAACATGGTCCCCCCTTGCCGTGCCTTGCCCATTGAACCGTCCGCGGCCTGCCATCTCCAGATCACTCCGCCCAACTCGTCGCAGTTCCCAGCGAGCACCGCCCACACCTTCACAAACACCCCCTTCTCTATCCACCTCTGAAAAGTGCGATGGACCGATGAATCGTCCCCGAACTGCTCAGGCAGGTGGTTCCACTGGCAACTCGACCGCAGACGGTAGATGATTCCGTTAAGCGCACGCCTGGCGTCAACGCGTGGACGCCCGCGCCTGCTCGGCGGGTCCAGCTCATCAAGAACCTGTTCTACCTCGGCCCACAACTCGTCAGGGACTTCCCAGATTGTGTCAAGACGATCATTCTTGTCCATGTGTGACCTCCTTTACTGGAAGTCAGGCTCAAATACCCCGGCACAACAGGCCAAGAGGTTTAACTACGGGTTTTTGAGATAGTTACTAAGTCGATTGACCTCTCACCGAGTCATCAATTCAACAACGTTTCGGCGCAGCTACAAATGGATAAATCCGGGATGCCGGGCCACACTTCGTAAATGCTTACTGCAGTTGGTGCTTTTGCAATCAGGCGAAAATACGCGGTCGTTGCAACCTGGGCCGTCGTAATCCTCGCCGCCCTGCCGTTCGCACAGCGTGCCCAGATATTCCTGAAGCCCGGTGGATTTTCGAACGAATCATTTCCGTCGGTCAAGGCACGGAAAATCCTCCAGGAGCGGCTTGAGATTTCGACTCTGTCAGTTGATTTCGTGTTCAGTCACCCGGAGTGGTCTCCGTTCGATCCGCGCTTCTCGAGCGCCGTCGAGAATGCGGTACGAGGGCTGGAGCGGCACGACGAAATCGCATATGTAACTACTCATCTGGACGATCCGCAACGTGTGTCGCCGGTCAGCAACACTGCACATGTAACAGCGGGTCTTACGATCGAACTTGAAGAGTCAGTCGAGTTCCTGGAGACGATCACCAGCGAGGTCGACGCGGGTCCCCTCGACCTGATTGTCACAGGTGGCCCGGCCCTTTACCGCGACATATCTATAGCCAGCCAGGACGACCTGCGTCGGGGCGAATCGGTGGCGTTCCCGATCGCGACGTTCACCCTTCTGCTGGTATTCGGCACGTTGATCGCCGCAATATTGCCGACTGCAGTGGGTGGTGGGGGCGTCCTGGTGGGATTGGCCGCTGTTTTCTTCATGTCGCAGGGCATCGATATGTCGATATTTGCGCTGAACATAGTGACACTGCTGGGCATCGGGATCGGGATCGACTACTCATTGTTTTTTACATCGAGATTCCAGGAGGAGTTGCGGGGCGGCAAGTCGGTGAACGATGCGGTTCTCAGTGCACAGACACGTGCTGGCAAGGCAATTCTGTTTTCGGCGGTAACCAGCCTTATCGGTCTCATCAGCCTCGTCTTCTTCGACATCATGATGCTGCGATCGGTCGGAATTGGTGCAGTCGCTGTGATTTTCGCCGCGTTGCTTGCGGCCCTGACCCTGATGCCAGCATTGCTGGCCGTGCTCGGCGATCGAGTGAATCGATTCAGGGTCGGCCCTGACTGGTCAAAGAGAAACGGACTCTGGGTTCCACTTTCGAACTGGGTGATGAAACGCCCCTGGTTGGTCCTGTTGCCGACGACCGCGGTGCTGGTGCTGTTTGCCGTGCCGGCGCTCCAGATGCGACTCGGCTCCGTGGACGCCACGATTCTCCCTGACTCGCTTGAATCCCGGCAGGGTTTTGATGTGCTGCGCGAAGAGTTTGGCTTTGCTTTGCGGACAGTAATTCCAGTCGCCTACACGTTTGGAGGAGCCGGTAGTGGGGAGCCAGCTGGTGGCGAACGCGGTAGCGATATGGCCGCAGGTGGGAGCGACAGCAATCCCTTCGCACGTGCCAATATCGAGAGCGCCTATGCCATCGGTCGGGAGCTGGAGAAACTCGACGGCGTTTCATCGGTCACGAGTATCGTAAATCTGGATCCGACGCTCGGACCTGCGCAGTACGTACTCCTTTACACGAACCCGGAGTCGATTACGGACGTTACCGCGGCGCGGATCGTCAGCGATACCGTGCGGGATGGGGCGATTCTGTTCCTGGTGGAGAGCGACCTGCACCCGTTCTGGCCTGAATCACGGGAGTTGGTGACCGAAATACGCTCACTCATCCCTCCGGGAACGAATGGTGGCGAACTTCATGTGGACGGCGGTGCAGGCGAGATCACCGATATCGTAAACACGCTTTACGGAAAATTCCCGATCGTCATCGCGGTTGTGCTGGCCGTTACCTATCTGTCGTTGATGTTGCTATTTCGGTCAGTGATTCTGCCGCTCAAAGCGGTAGTTTTGAACGTACTTTCGATCCTCGCAAGTTACGGCGCGCTGGTGTTCGTCTTCCAGGAAGGTCATTTCAGCGGTGTGCTGAATTTCGAGGCTCTGGGCGTAATCGAGGCGACCTTACCGGTTCTGCTGTTCGCGATTATTTTCGGGCTGAGCATGGACTACGAAATCTTCTTGCTTTCCCGGGTGGCCGAGGCCTACGAGCGCACCGGAGACAACGCAGCATCGGTAGCAGAAGGACTCCAGAAAAGCGGGATGATCATCACCGGAGCCGCCGGGATTCTGATCGTTGTCGCGGCAAGTTTTGTGCTCGCCGATGTCGTGGTGGTGAAGGCAATCGGACTTGGTCTGGCAATCGCTGTATTCGTGGACGTGACCCTTGTGCGGGCGCTTGTAGCCCCGGCGATCATGCGGATAGCGGGTCCCTGGAACTGGTGGTTACCTGGCTGGTTGGACCGCCTGTTGCCCGAGGTCAATCATGAATCCTAGATTCTCGCGCCCGGCGCTCACCAGCGCGGTTTTGGTCTTGACAGTTCTTGTCATGGCAAGTTGTACCGGTTCGTTCACCCTGCGGCAGGTGCCCATGGGAGTCTCGCCCGACCCGACAGCTGCGCCCATTCCGATAACACTCTCGCGGGACGAACTTGCTCACGATTCTCGGCTCGAGTGGTGGTATCACAGCGGGCATCTGGAATCGGAGTCGGGCAGGGAGTTCGGGTTTCATTTCGTTGTTTTTAAAGCGGACGACGGAGTTGGAGAGCCTAACCTGGTCGCACAACTGGGTGTTCTTGACGTCCAGACGGGAGAGCATTTCGAGTGGTCGCGTGCCCAGGCGGGCCTGGCGGATCAGCAGGGAATGCCCGCTTCAATACAGATTGCAGATTGGAGTTATGGAATCGGACCCGACCCCGGTATGCATCTGTTTTCGACTAAAAGTGGAGATGTCGAGATGGCCCTCACTTTCAGCGCGGAATCGCCGCCTATGCTGCACAACGAAATCGGTTGGATCCCTGCGGAGCTGGGCGCTACTTACTACTATTCGTGGCCGAGACAGAGAGCTGAAGGTCAACTCACGCTAAATGGCGAGAAATTCGCGGTGAACGGGCAGGCCTGGTTCGATCACCAGTGGGGCGATTTCTTCGTGTTGGGCAAACCGGCGGGGTGGCAGTGGTTTGCACTACAACTTGGTGATAGTGGGTCGTTGATGATCACAGAGTCTCGGGGCATCGACGGCGAAATTGCCGACACGTACGGGACCTACATGTCGCCAGAAGGCGTTGTGACCTCGCTCGATGGCGAGACCGATGGGATTCGCCTGGCAGTAATCGGTGAGTGGACGAGTGCGACCACCGGCGCAACATACCCGTCTGGATGGAGCCTCGAGATCGGTTCGCTTAAGATGGATCTGATTTTGAATCCTGTTGTCGATGACCAGGAGGTCAAGGGTGGTCTCCCCGCCGTTTCTACTTACTGGGAGGGCAAGACCCGTGTCAGAGGATCGCGGGGTGGCAAGCCGCTAACGGGCGATGCCTATGTCGAGCTTTCCGGGTACGTCGATCCTGAGCCGATCGAGTGGCTCTACCGCTAGAATGTGTTCCACCTGACCGCCGGGAATGCTCGGAAATTTGAGGCCGACTATAATCTCGCCACCGATGCCGTCATACCTGGGGAGCGAAACGCTTGCAAACGACCGAATCGATAAACGAGCAATACCGGGATGCGTGGTCAAGATTTGCAACCGGCGTCACGGTCATCACGACGATTGAGCCGGGAGGGACCGTGCACGGGATGACCGCAAGTAGTGTGGCATCTGTTTCGCTGAATCCTCCGCTCATCCTCGTCGTAGTCGGCCACGAACGACAGTCTCATGGGCAGATCGAGAAAACCGGACGATTCGGATTGAGCATCCTTGATTCCAATCAAACCGGTATAGCGAAACACTTTGCCACGCCTCCAGAAACTCGCGGCAGGACGGATCCCCTGCATATTGCCAACCTGGCTGAGGCACTGCCAACCACCCCGGTGATCGCGGGTGCAATAGCAGCTATGGGGTGTCGAGTGACGGCAGCGCACCAGGCGGGCGACCACACCGTTTTCATCGGTGAGGTCGAAGCGATCCGCGTCGGTGACGGTGAACCACTTGTGTGGTTTCAGCGACAGTTTGGCGGATTCACTGACCGGAACGCTGGCTGAACGAACTTCTGGAAGGCGACGTATGCAACGTTGCCGCCTACCCGACGTATCCTCGAATCTTAATCACTCTCGCGACCCGGCCCACCGCAACGTCGAACGCCGCATCTCTGGTGGATCCGCCGTTTCGATCTTTGCGCTCTTTCGTAACTTCGTATGCCCGGTTCATCATCTGATCCAGTTCTCGGTTGACGCGATCAAGTTCCCAGTTAAAAACCTGGATGTTCTGGGCCCACTCGAAGTACGAGGCTACTACCCCTCCTGCGTTCGCCAGGATATCGGGGATAACCAGTATGTTTGCATCGGACAGGACTTGGTCAGCCTCCGAGGTAACCGGTCGGTTTGCGCCCTCGACAATGATTTTTGCCCTGATGTTCGAGGCATTCGACGTGGTAATTACGTCTTCGATGGCAGCGGGAATTAACACATCGCACTCGAGTTCGAGAAGTTCAGCATTGGTCAGTTGGTCCGCATCGGCGAGATCTGAGATATTTCCACCACCGGCCACGATGCGTTCGAGCTGGTCGATATCCAACCCGGAGGTGTTGACAATAGCGCCATGCATGTCCGAGACGGCTATGACATTTGCTCCTCGGTCGAACATTGTCCTCGCCGCCGCAGATCCGACCGCGCCGTAGCCCTGTATCGCTACCCTGGAGTGCTCGGGCGACGACCCGTAGTCGACAATGGCCCGGCAGGCAACGACTGCCACACCACGACCGGGTGCTTCAGCACGACCGACCGATCCACCAAGTTCGACCGGTTTGCCTGTTACGATGCCAGGGGTGTGACCATGGATCGAACCGTAGGCGTCCATGATCCATGCCATGGTTTGCGCAGACGTTCCCAGGTCGGGTGCAGGGATATCCCTGTTCACGCCAAGCACGTGGTGCATGCTCAACGTGTAGCGGCGAGTAAGGCGGTTGAGTTCGCCGGTTGAGAGTTCACGAGGGTCGACGGAAACTCCACCCTTGGCGCCGCCGAACGGAACATCGGCAAGCGCCGTTTTCCATGTCATCAGCATTCCGAGCGCACGTGTGTGTTCAAGATCAGCGTGTGGGTGATATCTTATTCCGCCCTTGTAGGGTCCCCGGGCCGCGTTGTGCTGTGAACGATAGCCTTTGAACACCCGGATGTTGCCGTCATCCATCCTGACGGGCAGGCCTACCTGGATCTCACGCCATGGTTCGACCAGCACCTGCCGCATATCGTCTTCGAGCCCAAGCCGTCGTACAGCTCCATCGATGCTGGCGATCGTTCCATCGAGCATGGAATTGTCTAACGTCACTGAGTGACTCCTGTCAGGTGCTCATGTATTCGGATGATTAACGGGCAGAAAAGCATATTCCGGGCATATGTCGGAGAAAATCCTTTGAATTGAAATTGACCGTGTCGATTAGTCGTACTTAGAATAGATGGGTTGGGCAACGAACAGATAGCAGACTAATGACCACAGATTACGCAATTATCAATACAGGCGGGAAGCAATACCGGGTTCGCGAAGGCGATACGGTGGATGTTGAACATCTCGAAGGCGAAGTTGGAGCGGGCATCACATTCGACCGAGTCCTGATGACCTCGATCGGTGGCAAGCTGTCAATTGGCGTTCCCGCAGTCAAGGACGCTTCGGTCAGTGGCGAGATTGCCGAGCAGGGCAAGTCCGACAGGGTGATTTCGCTCCGTTACAAAAACAAGACACGTCAGCGCATCAAGCGCGGTCACCGACAACTTGTTACGTCGGTCACAATTAAGTCGATTTCGGCTGAATAGTTCCGGTTGCATCTCTGGACTGGACTGGATCATCTAAATGGCACATAAAAAAGGTGGCGGAACCTCAAACAATGGTCGTGATAGCGCAGGCAAGCGCCTGGGCGTCAAGGCTTTTGCAGGTGAGACTGTTACTGCCGGTGCAATTATCGTTCGGCAGCGAGGCACGAAGTTCCACACGGGTCTGAACGTAGGGATCGGACGTGACTACACGATTTATTCTCTCGTTGATGGTCAGGTGAGGTTCGACTACGGTGCGAAAGACAGAAAACGCATTAATGTCGACCCTTCCGCTTCCTAACCGGGCCGATCACGAAGTTTCAGGTTACAGGTCAATATGAAAGCCAACATACATCCCAGGTACTATGACAACGCCGTGGTGGCATGCGCCTGTGGCAACACGTGGGAAGTCGGTTCGACCAACCAAACTCTACGAACCGAAATTTGCAGCAAGTGTCATCCGTTCTGGACCGGCGAGCAACGCATCGTCGATACCGAGGGGCGTGTTGAGCGCATGATGCGCCGATACA
>JAQBVG010000108.1 GCA_027623655.1 Chloroflexota bacterium | reverse complement strand
AATCTTTTCCACACAGCAATAACGGAGACCTCTTACATGTCAACAACCTACGTGGGAACTACAACTAGCCATAAAGAGTAAAAAAATACCGGGTCAATCGACCCGGTATTTTTATGTATGACTAACCTTTAGCTAACTCAGTAGGGCAGTGGTCTGCCCCGGTTCGCAGGGCCGTCCTACTTGCCACCCATGCTCACTACCTGGTGCACGTCGTGCTCGGTCATCGGCACACCCTTTGAAGTGTGGGAACTGACTACCGAAGCAGCGTCGGGTGCATCCGTAATGCAGAAGGCCGAGCCGTCGTTCCCCGCTAAAACATCGATGGCGATGGCGTCGAACTCGTCCCTTGCGCCGCTGGAGATACGGTCCTGCATCTGCTGGACCATCTCGGCTGGCATTTCGGGCATCTCTCGGTGTATGTCTATGAATCGTGGCATTTTTTTCTCCTTGATTCGTTATTCCTGTTAGCCGAATCCGGCACAGGTTTAGTCGGAATTAGTCGTTCGCTGGAGGGTTACCCAGTGGGTCTGGACCCGGATTGCCGCCGGCCGCGGCAATCGCTAGTCTGCCCATGTAGTGGTCCCAGCCCTCTCCGTGTCCGGCAACAGCCGCACTCACAAGGCCCGTATGAGTTAGTTCAACCTGTGTTGTCCCATCTTTTTCTACGAGCGTGATCTCCACCCTCGAAGATCCAGACGGGACAGGTGTGTCCTCGCTCTCCCAGCCGAACGAGAACACGACTTTTTTGTCCTGTACGAGTTCGACTACCTTGCCTCCCGCGATGGCCGTTTCGTTGATTACGACCCGGTAATCGCCGCCCTCAAACGGTTCGAAAACGGCCATCTGTCCCATCCACTCGGCGATCAGAGATGAGTCAGTCAGGTACCTGTAAACGGTTGCTGCCGAAGCGTTGATGTTTACCCGTCTTGTCAGACTGGTTGGTTCAGTTTCGGACATCGTCATCACTGGTCTCCTCAGCTTCTTCTGTTTCTGCTGCTGCTTCTACCACGGCCTTCAGCCGCTCCAGTCGCACATCCCAGAACATTTCCAGGAACGCTTTTAACTCAGCCATGCCCGCCACCCTTGTTCGGTACAGGCGTTTTACGCCCACACGTCGCTCGTCAATCAGGCCGGCATTTTTCAACACGGTCAGGTGCTGAGATATCGCAGGCCTGCTCACTGGAAAGTTCGACGCGATGGCGCCAGCTGGCAATTCTTCACTCTTTACCAGTCGAAGAATTTCGCGTCGTGTCGGGTCTGACATTGCTTTGAGTGCGGCTTCCATGACTGATATGTAAGCATATCCTTACGTAAGTGTCAACTTACAATAGTGAAAATCGTCAAAATCAATCTTGGAATCGGCGCGAAACACATAGGACCGGTGATGCGCATTTGCGATAGGACAGGCGTACACTCGGCCAAAATCTCACCCAAAATACGGGCCCTCAACAACCCTCCGGAAACTAAGACTCAATTGCTTGAAAATCTAAAACTCGACGACTCCAACTCGATTCGTCTTCCAGCCGCCGACCTGCATAGGCAGGTTTCGGCCATACTCCAGGGCGTCGGGACACCCCCTGAACACGCAGAAACGACAGCGAAAATCCTCGTTTCGGCGAGTTTGAGAGGCGTCGACACCCACGGTGTGGGTAACGTCGTGAGGTATTCGCAGTCGATTGAAGATGACACGTACACGGTGCCACAGATCGTTGAAACGATTTCAGAAACTGACACCACGGCATTGCTCAGTTGCGGAAACGGTCTCGGATTCGTAGCCGCTCATCACGGCATGGAGATGTCTATCGCGAAGGCCAGGGAATTCGGGATAGGGATGGTCACAATTCGAGATGGGCACCACATTGGTATGGTCGGCTATTACCCCATGATGGCCGCGGACGAAGACATGATCGGTATGGCAATGACCAATGCCAGCCCCGCGGTACGACCGGCGCTCGGGGCTCGCCCGAGAGTTGGCACGAACCCGATCGCGTTCGCAGCACCGGCCGGAAAAGAGCGCGATTTCGTGTTCGACATGGCGACCAGCACCGTGGCAAGCGGAAAGATCGCGCTGGCAAGACGCCTGGGGGTCCCGATGCCGGTGGGCTGGGCCGTCACCGCCGAAGGTGAACCTATCACTGTGCCTCCCGCCGACCGCAGCGAGGCATGGTCGATGAACCCCCTTGGCAATACACGTGAGCAGGGTTCGCACAAAGGGTACGGACTGGGACTAGTGGTGGATATTCTGTGTGGCGTTCTCTCGGGTGGCGGTTTCGGGACTCAGTTGTCTGCCGGAGAAAACATGACGTGGACCATGGCTATCGACATCTCAAAATTTAGGGATGTGGACGATTTCAAGTCGATGATGGACGACATGATCCGAGAATTACATGCCACGCCGGCGCTGCCCGGGGCGGATCGAGTGCTGGTGGCGGGTGATCCTGAGGCCGACGCCGCCGAGGACAGGACGCTGAACGGTGTTCCGGTAGAGCACAGGCAATACGACGAGATGCGTCAGCGGGCAGTTGGTCTCGGTGTCGAGGTGTTCATCTAGATGGCGAACCAGGTGAAGCTGAACGACTCGAATTCGACCCGTGTCCCGGCGGCCGATCTTCACAGGCAGATTTCGGCGATATTCTAGGCCGCTGGTACTCCCGAACATCACGCGGAGATAGCGGCAAAAGTACTGGTATCCGGGAGCGCTCGGGGAGTCGATACGCACGGTGTGGCAAACGTAATCGGCTACTCTCAGGCCATTGAGAACGGTGTCTACACGATACCTCAACAGACGAAAGTGATAACCGAATCTGAAACCACTGCGCTGGTGAGCGGCGGTAATGGAATTGGTCTCGTGTCGGCTTACGAGAGTATGGAGATCGCGATCGAGAAGGCCCGGAACTACGGTCTCGGCATGGTGAGTATCCGAGATGGGCACCATGTTGGAATGGTTGCCTACTACGCCATGATGGCACTAGGACACGACATGATCGGGATGTCGATGACGACCGCTGCACCGGCTGTGCGACCAGCACTCGGTGCTCGAAAGCTGCTGGGGACGAATCCCATCGGGTTTGCCGCCCCCGCGGGAGTTGAACGAGATTTCGTCCTCGATATGGCGACCAGCACAGTCGCCAGTGGCAAGGTTGGACTCGCCAGGCGCCTGGGCGTCCCAGTTCCGGAAGGCTGGGCCGTTACTACCGAGGGGAAGGCAATTACAGAACCACCTGAAGGCGAAAACGACGGTTGGGCTCTGAATCCGCTCGGGAATACTCGGGAGCAGGGTTCACACAAGGGCTACGGACTCGCCGTAATGGTAGATATCCTCTGCGGTGTTCTGTCGGGCGGAGGCTTCAGTTCCCAACTTGCCCGCGGCGAAAACATGAGCTGGGTCATGGCCATCGACATCGCGCGGTTCAGAGATGTGGATGAGTTCAAAGCAATGATGGACGCCATGATTCGTGAACTCCACGCAACTCCAACTCTACCCGGAGTGGACCGCGTTCTAGTCGCCGGAGATCCCGAAGCGGACGCCACTGAAGATCGTCTTGCGAACGGCGTACCCGTCGAAAACGGTCAGTACGAAGCGATGAAACTCCGTGCCCGGCAGGTCGGCGTCGAGGTCTTTATCTAAGGCCGCGTGCGACGACTGTCTTGTTACACAACGCTGATATACAAACGGCTTGGCCGTTCGACCGAGCGTGCTTACCTGACAGGGACTGGGCGTATCAACCTGGTAGCCAAAATTAGTTGGTCTCGATCTGAAAAATCTCGGTCTGGCGGTCTTCGGTAACTTCGGGGCCATCCTCGCCCAAATAGACGTCCATTTCCGTGCGCACGCCGAACTCTGGCAGGTAAATTCCCGGCTCAATCGTCACACCTACGCCGTCGATCACGGTACGTGTGTCGTGCGTCTCCCAGTCGTCGAGGTTCACTCCGTTTGAGTGAACTTCGTGTCCCAGAGAGTGCCCCAACCGGTGGACGAAATACTGGCCGTAGCCGGCCTTCTCTATTAGGTCTCTGGCCGCACGGTCCAACTCCCAGCCCTGCGGATTGTTGCCTTCAAGCACCCGTGTTTCTAGCAGGTCAAAGGCCGTGTCTCGGGCCTCAACTACGGTGTTGAACACTTCCTGCTGCATGGAGTTGGGCGGTCCTCCGAGTTTGGCAGTCCAGGTGATGTCGGCAGAAATATTTTGTTCTCCGGGGTTCGACTGCTTCTTTCTGGCCCAGAGGTCGATCAGCAACCAACCCTCACGACGAATTACAACCGAGTCGCCCGGCTGCGGGTCGTAGTGGGGATCGGATGAATGCTCGTTGAAAGCAACGACCGGACCGTCATCGAACTCAAGTCCGGCCCGATCGAACTTACCTCGGATATGCTCGGCAACGTCGTGTTCGGTAAGCGCCCAGCGGATGTTTTCTCCGACATACCGGAACGTTTCCTTCACGATTCGAGTCAGTGCCTTGACGGCAAAGAAATGTGACTGAAGTTGGTCGGGGGTCCAGCGCTCGGTGGCGTACTGAATCACGTCGCCTGACGACACGACCTCGGCTCCCAGGGACCTGACGAGCTCGATGGTTCCAGCGTCGACCCTGCCAACTCGCGGCAACTCGTAGAGGGGAGAATATTCCATAGCGATCTTGCCTGTCGCACCAGCGTGGCCAAGGAGGGCCTTCAAGCCGTCGACCATCTGGGTTCGGCTGCCGTATGAGGCTATTTCAGGCGATCCAGGCGGAAATCGTCCGGCATCGACCTCGTGGACCAGTAACCCCGGTTCGGTGTCCGAGGGAATCCACAGCCAGACCGGGCGAGTCAGGTGCTCGACCCGTCTGCCCAGTGCCGCTTCAAACACGGGATTCGTGTACCGGTAGTCGCGTGTCAGCCAGCCTGCGAGGCCGGACGACTGGAGGTATCGGCGTGCTTCGTCGAGTGGAACGCCAGAGTGGTGGTTGGAGCCTGACGCGGGGCGTTCGTTACCTGCCATCGTCTGTCGGTCGCCCAGGCCGGTCGTTCATCTGTTTGTTTTTGAATTCAGGTCGCTCGTGCCATGGTGGGTTCTGTCTGCGGTATTCCTCGGTCCATTTTTTTTCCTGTCGGTAGGATCGCCATCGGACCCACACGAACCAGTCGGCCCCGAGCAGCGCCCCGCCCGCCAGAATCGATCCGAACACTCGACTGGTCGGTGCCCAGCCGGTATAACCAAACGGTGTGCAATTGCAGGCAATATCGAGCGCCATGAGGTGAAAAAATATCCACAGAACGGCACCAAAGCCACCGAAGAATATGGCAGCAGGATAGTAGAGGACGGTGACCCAGCGTTTTTCTTCGACAGGTGTTGGCATAATGCCCTAGGTTAGCTGGTAACTCGGGCAAGATCAGCATAAGAGGCCAGCGCGTTTTCGTATGCTTCGGGCGTGTTGATGTCGAGTCGCACAATTGCCGATTCGAATTTCACCCGATGGTGATTCAGGCCGGGCTTCTTGAAAATCGCTCTCACACCCTCGCTGTCGTCCGAGACCTTCGTAAGCTCAGACCTCAGTGACGAGGAAAATACCAGTGGGTGCCCGCCATGCCCTTCATATTCCGGTGAGGTCACTTCTGCAGCGAAATCGGTATGAATTTTGAGCACGCGTTCGACGACCCAGGCAGGCCGTGGTTGGTCGACCGCAAGCAGCATGATGGAATCGATTCCGTCCGGAAGCTCCCACGCTCCGGCCCTGACAGATGTTGCTTTGCCCTGGGCGTATTTCGGGTTAAAAACCCTGGTTACGCCGCGGCGATCCTGCAACAGCGGCGCCATTTCGGCGTCGTATTTGCCGGTTACGACAATTACCCGATCACACCCGCCCTGGAGAAGGGAGTTCATCTGGTACTCGACCAGTGTAGTACCGCGCCACGGTAGAAGTGGTTTCGGACGCCCCATGCGGCTTGACTCACCAGCCGCGAGCAAGATTCCAACAGAGTTATATGCCACGGCTAGTCAGCGCCCACAGGTTCCGCACCGGCGAGACGACGTTGTGCCCGTTCGGCCGCTTTCTCGATCAGTCGATCGTCAAGTTTCAGGGTCCCACCGTCGCCACCCAGGCGGAATCCGACGATTTCCGCCATGATCGAGAGTGCAATCTCTTCGGGTGTCCTGGCCGAAATATTGAGACCGATAGGCGAACGCACACTCCTGACCTGCTCCATTGTGAAACCCTGGGCAAACAATTCTTCATATATCAGTATTGTCTTACGCTTCGATCCCAGGAGTCCCACGTAGCTGGCAGGGGTCCTCATAGCCGCCGCAGTAGCGGAGGCATCGTAACGATGTCCGCGAGTGGCAATAACGATGAACGAATTGGTACCGATGGGGAGCTTTTCGAAAGCGGAAACGTAGTCGGATACTACAGTTTGCTCGGCACCTGGAAATCTGTGGGCGCTCGAAAATTCCTCACGATCATCGACCACGAATATCCGGAATCCCAGCGTTTCTGCGATGGTCGATATCGCCTTTGAAACGTGTCCTCCACCCGCCAGGACAAGGGTTGGTGGAGTGGTGTACGCCTCGATGAAGAATTCCGACCCGGATTCGGCAACGATGTAGTCGTTCTTACCCATTGCCATCAGTTTCCGAGCTGTGTCGACGGCACGGGCGTCGAGCCTTTCATCACCAAGCGTGCCTGATGTGGAGCTGTTTTCTCTGATCAGCAACCGAGAGCCGACCACAAGGTCTGATCCCCCTGGAGCCTTCGTAAGACTGGCGACGGCGACCGGTGCCCCGCCATCGTAAGCGGCCAGGACCTCGTCATTGAACGCTTTCGCGCTGGCCGGTTCGCGAACGGGATCGAGCAAGAAATACATTGTCCCGCCGCAAACGAGTCCGTCCTGGGCTGCGAGATCCTCGTTCAACTCGTAGTCCCGCAGTTCTGAAGCACCGCCGCGTTTCAGTAGCTGGGATGCGGCAAACCAGATGTCACCTTCCACGCAGCCGCCACCTAACGTCCCGACACCCGATCCGTCGGCGCGGACGAGCAGTTTCGCCCCTGGCTTCTGTGGAGTTGAACCGGATGTTTTGACGACTGTTGCGACGACCATCCTGTTGTCGGCGGCTATTTCTTTGGATGCGGCTCGAAAAACTGGTTCCATGAATCTCTCAGTGAATTTGGGACTTTTGGAAATCTCGTTCAGATTGAATGCGACTTCGGTGACCGGGTTAGAGAACTGAACTGCAATGCCGATCAATCACACATCCAGATTAGCATATGGACCAGTGAATTCCTGAAGCTGCAAACTCGAGTCGTGCGCGTGGACTCGCTACCCTAGCGAGTTGGAACCTCTGGTCTTTCGAAGCGGCGCGTAGCCTGTCAGTGCGGCTTTACGTCTCGATCGAATTCACCGTGATGAGTTCGGAGGGAGCCTGGCCTGGCCGACTGCTTGATTGCTCCCTGCCATATGGCAATCCTCTCCGGGGAATCGACCTCCTCACCGGTGTAGCCATGATGCTCAAGGGCGTGCGCCTTTACAGAGTTGAGCAGCTCGGACAAAGAATCACCTGCGACTGTCGCGCTACAGTCGTAACCCATGTCAATTCAAGCTATGTTGATCAGCATCGCCGGGCCTCCGTGCGCAGCGTACCACATGAACGATCGGATTCAGATTCGAACCGTTCTTGTGATATTGTCCTGATTCGCTTACTCAGGGCGCCCGACACGAGAGGATTTCGATGCCTAAATATGAAGGTCTGCTGGCAGAAACCGTGACTTACACCGGCCACGATGGCGACGTGATAAGTGCCTATCTGGCTCGACCGCTGGGTTCGGGACCTAACCCGGGCGTCATAGTCGTGCACCACATGCCGGGATGGGACGAGGCCACGAAAGAAATTACCAGGCGGTTCGCTCACCACGGGTATGTCGCAGTAATGCCTAATCTTCACTTCCGAGAAGGCCCCGACAGCGCACCCGATGACGCTGCGGCCGTCTCACGTGCTGCAGGTGGAGTGCCGGACGATCGATTCATCGGAGATGCTGAAGGTTCTGCAACATACCTTCGCAGGCTTCCCTACCACTCTGGAAAGATCGGAATAATCGGATTCTGCTCCGGTGGCCGGCAATCGTACCTCGCAGCAGGGCGTATGGACACGCTCGATGCCGCAGTGGACTGCTGGGGCGGGCGGGTGATTGCAAAGCCGGAGGAGTTGACCGAACGGCAGCCAGTGGCGCCCATCGACTACTCGTCGAAAATCAAGATTCCGCTACTTGGAATATTTGGCCAGGATGACGGTTCCCCGAGTCCTGAACAGGTTGACGCTACCGAAGCCGAACTCAAGAAACACGGCGTCGACTATGAATTTCACCGCTACGAAGGCGCAGGACACGGATTTTTCGCCACTGATCGTCCGTCATATCGACCGGTTCTGGCAAAGGAAGCGTGGGAAGAGGTATTCAAATTCTTCGGGAAGAACCTGGCAGGCTAGTTGT
>JAQBVG010000009.1 GCA_027623655.1 Chloroflexota bacterium | reverse complement strand
TCGGACACTCACGTGGCCGCAGAGATTGCGCACCATTTCAGACAGGCGCAACCACTCTGTGGGCCGGAGCCTGTACTCAAGTACTCGCTGATTGCAGGCCAGCACGCGAATCGCAGTCAGGCGTTTGCGGACGCGCACAGGCACTTGCTTTTGGCAGAAGAACTGTTGCCGGACTCGAGTTCACAGCAGGCAGCCGAGGTCTTCGAAGGGTTAAGCCGGGCGAAGATGTCGATCGGGCATACTTTTTCTGCGTTTGAATACCAGCGTCGCGCGTTCGATTTGTGGGTTTCGACGGGTCGTAATCAGGATGCCGTGCGCACTGCTTCGTACCCTATCGCGGGTTCAGGCGGTAAATCAATTGAAGACATGACCACCCAGGCGCTCGAACTGGCCGAACCCGACTCGTTGGACAAGGCTCGTTTGCTTGGGCGGTGGATCTGGTTAACGCCCGGCAGTATTGAGGTCCAAAGCCGTAATTTTGAGAATTCGATCGAAATTCTCGGCAAACACGATGCTCCCGGTGTAGAAATGTGGACCCGGGGTCGATGGGGCGGACTTTCGGTAGCTCCCGGGCACTATGAGCATGCGATCGAGGAGTTGGACAGAGCCGTTGCACTGGCACCCCTCGCTCGCGACCCGGAGGCCGAAACGCATATTCATTCCTGGGCTGCGCTTGCCTGCGGTGCGCTCGGTCGCTCTGAGGAACTAAAGAGACATGTAATAGCGATCAGGGAGGCGGCCGACAGGTCGCGCAGCGCGATACGACAGTTCCAATCCGTGCGTGCATCGATTTTCGCGTCAAATGCATTTGGCCAATTTGAGCATCTGGACGCGATGTTCGACAGGGTACAACAACTGGGCGTTACCTCCAGCCAATACGCGCCTTCGGTGCAGGCCATCACATGGACAGAACAGGGTCGGCAGGATCAAGCGGCGGTGTTGCTGTCGAAATCCTGGTCAGGTGTGAATGGGAGGGTTGAGGCTGATACAGGCCTACTAACCGAAGCCATGGCCAGTTTGCGGTTCTTCGACATAACCGGTGACAGCAGGTTTGTGGGGCAGGCCCGCGCTGTGCTGGACAGAAGCTGGCAGCCGATCGAGAATCTCGCGGCGGATCGACGAGACCGGGTATTCGATCTGAACAGAATCCCGCCTAACATGTTCGCGAACTCTGGCGATGGAGGGCTTGATAGCCGCGCACAGCATTCCTGAACGGAACCAATGGTTACTTGGAGTGCTTTCCAGATATCAGCGACTCCTGGTGCCTGACACAGGCGGTCCGGTGCAATTCTTCCCGATATCGCTCGACCGTGTGGTAGGTCGGTTGTATGCCGCCACTGGCGACCACGAATCAGCAGTGCGGCGCTTCGAAACCGCTATCGACTTTTGTGTCGGTGCCGGCTACATGCCAGAAGCTGCCTGGTCGTATCACGACCGATTAGCGCACGTACTCGAGGCGAAGTTACCACTTGAACGTTCGGAGATTGGACGGCTGCTCAACGAAGGCATCGACATTGCCGAACGGGTTGGCCTCGCTGCTGTAAACATACGGCTTTCGAACCTGTTGAATCAGATTGGCGGGATGCGCACGGTCGACGAACCGAATTCCACCCGACCTGATGGCCTTACGGATCGAGAACTCGAAGTTCTTGAGTTGCTCTCTGCAGGAAAATCGAACAGAGAAATCTCAGACGAGCTGTTTATCTCACAGAATACGGTCAAACGACACCTCGCCAATGTCTTTTCCAAGACTGGAAGTTCAAACCGTGCCCAGGCCGCGGTATATGCAAGCGAGCAAGCTGCGAATAGATTCCACGAGCGCCCGGACGGGCTGACGGTCCGCGAGGTCGAAGTGCTGAAGGAACTGGCGTCAGGCAAATCGAACCGAGAAATCGCGACCGAACTGTTTATCACCGAGAACACGGTGATCCGCCATGTTGCCAACATCTTCTCCAAGATCGGTGCCACCAATCGCGTGGAAGCCACGGCGTACGCTCTTCGCCGCGTGTTGATCGATCAAAACTAGAAGAATTCAGAATTCCGGCTGGAGCAAGAATTTCCAGTCACCGCATGTCTGCTTGCCCCTTCTGGCCCTCTTTGCAACGTTGCACAAACACGCGCATGGCAAGACCTTGCTATACGCGCCTGGAAAAGCCGATTTCAAAAGATCACAAGACTCCGCGATGGCAGCGGTTTCTCCCCGCCGCATAGTTGAGTCCATCAAGTCCACCGGGGTGTGGACACAAAAAAAACGAGTCGATAACAAGATTCACAGGGGAAACGAAATGTTCAAGAAAATCACGACCGCAATCACGATCTCAGCCCTCGCAGCCCTCAGCCTCGTATCAATCGCAGGCGCCGCTACTGGATACGACAACTTCACAATCGCCAACGGTGACCCGAATGAAGAAGGCGTAACTGCCCAGGTCAAAGTCCAGCCGCTGGCGATCATCGGTCAGCCCACGCAACCGCTCAACATCGGTGCTGGTGACGACAGCGACATGCCCTCGGCACCTCAGGGTGACTACTCCAACTTCACCATCGCCAACGGCGATGAGAACGAAGAAGGCTCAGTTCCTCGGGCGAAGGTTCAGGCAGTGGTGACATCTGATGACTCCACCCCAGCCGGTTCTGGACAGGCTGCAGTGCTCAACATCGGGGCCTCTGACCCGGCCGAGCAGTAAGCCGCATCGCCCACACTGGTAATTGCCGGGCGATTGACCGGAACCACCGAGAGGCCCCGTCCGCACAGGACGGGGCTTTTTGGTTACCCGAGCTTGTACCGGGTGTGCGTCGGAGTGCCTAGCTGAGCGTGAACTTTCGGAACCCCTCAGCGTAATTGGCGCTTATCTTCTTGCCCGTTTCCGCACGACGCTGTTTCATCCACTTTTCGGCGTCTTCCGGATTTTTCACCTGGGTGACGTGCTGCTTCAGTGCTGTGATCGATGTATCGACATCCTGCTCTTCCAGCGGATTCCAGAAATTCGCTGTCGTCCCGAAACTCATGATCCAGACTTCTCTCACCTTATGCGGTTCGAGGCCCTCCTCCGTGTACAACTCAGGGAAGGTAAGGTGGTCTCGTGCCGCCGGGAACACCGCCGAAAGTGCCGCTTCGCCAGCCGCGAAGTGATCGGGATGCCCAAGGTATTCGGAACTCATCAGGTCGCGCGTCGGGTTCGTGGTAATCAACACATCGGGCTTCCATCGACGAATCTCACGTGAAATGTCTCTCCTGAGTTCGAGAGTCGGCTCCAGATAGCCATCTGGGTAACCCAGGAACACCACGTCTTTCAGTCCGAGTGTCTTTCCAGCTTCAACTTGTTCTTCTGCACGTATCCTCGCGAGTTCCTCGGAACTGATCTCTCGGTCCTCTGATCCCTTTGAACCGTCGGTGCACAGGACGTATACGACGTCCCAGCCAAGCCGACACCATTTTGCGACGGTGGCCGAACAGCCGTATTCGGCGTCGTCGGGATGAGCTGTAACCACCATCGCGCGTTTGAAATCGTCCGTAGAACCGTTATCGGTCGTCATGAATTAAATTGCCCTCGTCAGATGTCGGAATTGGACCGAGTTCGCCGCGCACAGTTGAAGATGGTAGCACCGCTCAACGCGCCTGCCCCGCTGATTGCCTGAGGTGCGTCCTCGCGAAACCGACAACGGATTCGACAGCGAATGTGGACGAGAAAAACGTGTCGTCGTGATCTGTACTGGCGAGAGCTATGAACGTAAATCCCATTGAAACTGCCGTTTCGCTCGCATTCGCGTAGTACGAATCTTCTTCTCCACAGAACATCAGTGTTGGAGCGGTGTGACCGCCAAGTCGTCCTTCAGCGCCGCGCCATCGCAACAGGGCTTCGTGGGATGCCGCCAGTGCCAGCGGATCGTTACCGGGGCGTTCACCGTCGGGCTGTTCAACCGATTTGGCCCGACCTGATTTCAAAACGCGAATCCGTCGATTGAACCGGTCCGACTCGATCGAGGGTGGGAGGAGGTGCATCCCGCCGATAGCCAGCATCGAAAGCCGTTGAGGGCACGAAGCCGCCAGTTCGAATCCCACTCGACCTCCAAGCGAGAAGCCCAGGAACCCGAACTGTTCGACATTCACTGCGTCGGCGAGGGCTGTCACGACCCTGGCGCGTTGTTCAACAGTGTGATCGCTAACAACATGTGACCGTGTCGACAGACCGTGGCCTACTGCGTCAAAAGTCAACATGGTTGTGTGATTGCGCAGCGCATCCAGCCACCCGCCACGGTTCCAATCCCGCCCCCAGGAGCCGAATCCATGATGAAATATAAGAAGTGGCCCCGACCCTGAAATCTCGTAGTTGATGTCGAGTGAATTGAAGTTCAATACTGGCATCAGGCAATTTTAGTTGTGTGGATCAATCCATGCCGGGGAGTGGGGCGGCTGTAAACTCTTCAGGTCGTAATAAAAGTCCTCAGCCGGAGCCTCATAAAAATGGCAAAACCGCTCGTCTCTGTGATCATGGGAAGCACCTCTGATCTGCCAGTAATGCAGAACGCAGCCGACTTACTGCAAGAACTGGGTGTGCCCCACGAAATCCGGATTGTTTCGGCCCACCGCACACCTGACCTCATGTTCCGCTTTGCAGAGGAAGCGATTGGCCGGGGAATCAAGGTAATAATCGCTGGAGCGGGAGGGGCGGCTCACCTGCCGGGAATGGTCGCAGCCAAAACACTTCTGCCGGTGATCGGCGTACCGGTCGAGGCACACAGCCTGAGTGGTCTCGACTCTCTACTGTCGATCGTACAGATGCCGCGGGGTGTTCCGGTTGCCACAGTGGCTATTGGGCAGGCCGGTGCAGTGAACGCCGGAATCCTTGCGGCACAGATAATCGGTTTGACCGATCCAGGGATTCAGGCGAACTTAGCGAAGAGACGCGAGCGAACGGCAGCCGAAGTAGAGGCTGGAACTTTTGTAAAGAGCGACGACCAGTAGTCGATGGAAAACGAATCACTGCTGAATCCGGGTTCAACGATAGGGATCATTGGTGGCGGGCAGCTCGGAAGAATGCTCGCGCTGGCGGCGCGCCAGATGGACTACAGGACCATCGTGCTCGATCCGGACCCCAACTGTCCGGCAGCACAGGTCGCCGACGGCCAGGTGATTGGCGCATATGCAAGCCATGATGCAGCGCGTGACCTGGCCCGCGCCGTCGACGTTCTCACCTACGAGTTTGAAAACGTTGATGCGGATTCTGTTTCTATTGCCGGTGAACTGAAACCCGTTCACCCGTCAACCTCCGTACTTCGTACGACTCAGCACCGATTGCACGAGAAAAACGCGCTACTGAAAGCAGGAATCGCGGTAGCGCCGTTCCGGGCGATCGAATCGGTGAGCGATCTGCATGCCGCAGCGGTGGATCTCGGGTATCCGATGGTCCTGAAGACGGCTACCCAGGGATACGACGGAAAGGGTCAGTCGATAATTACCCGGGCAGAAGGCATCGAGAGCTCATTCAGGGGGTTGAACAAAGCAGGAACCGAGCTGATCGTCGAACAATTTGTCCCGTTTACGATGGAAATTTCGGTGATCTGCGCCCGAACGGCAACCGGAGAGACTGCGACATTCCCCCCGTCAGAGAATATCCACCGCAACCACATTCTCGACATCTCGATCGTGCCTGCACGGATCCCTGACGAAGTGCGTGCTAACGCAAGAAGTCTTGCAGCCGACATTGCAGAAAATCTTGGTGTCGTCGGCCTGATCGCCGTTGAGATGTTCGTTACCAGAGACGGTGATATCGTCGTGAATGAACTCGCCCCCAGGCCGCACAACTCCGGTCACTACACGTTGGACGGCTGCGATACTTCTCAATTCGAGCAACTGGTCCGGGTGCTAGCGGGATTGCCAGTAGCGGAACCGAAGCTCCATTCACCAACAGTAATGGTCAACCTGCTTGGTGAGGTGTGGGAAGACACAGATGGCAATCCCGACTGGGAAGGCGCACTGCGATTGCCGGGTGTGAGCTTGCACCTTTATGGCAAAGCGGAGGCCAGGGTGGGGCGCAAAATGGGGCACATCAACGTTGTTGCGGAAACCGTTGAAGATGCCCTGTACACCGCAATAGAGGCCCGAGATCGAGCATGGCGGCGCTCAAAGAACACCTAAGAGTTACGTTTTAGCTGTCCCGGTTAATTCGGTGCCAGAGCCAGAGTCAGAGTCAGATCCGGAACCAGGGGTGTCATCCGGTCTCCTGAACTGTGCGTCTGTATCGACATGCGCGCCCACCTGGCTCAGGTCGATTTCTCCGTTGTGCACGGTATAAATCAGGTCCGCCAGGTCGAGAAGTGTACGGTCGTGCGTTGTTGCGACGATCGACATGCCATCGTTGCTCACCATTTGCCGGAACAGGCCGAAGATCGCAGCGGCGTTCACCGAGTCCAGTTCACCTGTAGGTTCGTCGGCCAGGATCACGCTGGGGCGCATCGCGACCGCACGCGCAATTGAAATCCTCTGCTGCTCGCCTCCAGATAGTTCGTACGGCCTGTGCTTGGCGCGACGTTCGAGCCCTACCATTTCGAGCACTTCGTGGGTGCGCTTCGAGCGCTCCGATGCGCCTAGGCCTGCAATTCGCATCGGAAGTTCAACGTTTTCGTATGCCGAGAGCAGCGGAAGTAAAGCGAACGACTGGAACACCACGCCGATTCGGTGTCTCCGCAGTTGAATGAACTGCTTCTCATTGAACGTGGCCATGTCCATATCTTCGAACAGAACCTGCCCGGACGTCGGATGATCAAGGCCTGCCAGCATGTTTAGAAGGGTGGTTTTGCCCGAACCCGACCGCCCAACCAGCGTGATGAACTGTCCCGGATGCACGCTGAGATTCACCGATCTGACGGCGTGTACGACCTCACCGGCCAGATGGTATTCACGGGATGCATTGATCGCCTGGATAATCGGAGCCGTAGCAGCGCGTGCTTTGCCCGACATCGTTTCTTCAGTCGCCTGACTCAAGAGTCACCTTTCCATCCTTAACGCCAACTCGAACTCGTCGATTAATTCGCAACTCGTCAAGCATCTCTCTCGGGATCTGCACCGATCCCGCAGAGTCCACCAGTAAAAACTCCTCTGTCCCGGTAGCATCTCCACCGAGTCTGCGTTCGAACGAAACTTCACGAGTCGTTTCAGTACTCGTCTTTCCGTCCCTGATAGCGACTGCACGGCCAACGCTGGTCGCAATGGCGGGGTCGTGTGTAACGATGATGATCGTGGTGCCCAGGTCCACGTTTACCTTGTTCAGAAGTGCCAGCACCTCGACACCCGTTTCGTCATCGAGTTCACCGGTCGGCTCATCTGCCAGCAGGAGCGGTGGTTCATTCGATAGTCCGACGGCGATCGCAACCCGCTGTTGCTCACCACCGGAAAGTTGCCCTGGCTTGTGACCGGCCCGACCGGCCAGGCCGACCACGTCAAGAAGTTCGAGGGCCCGTTTTCGGCGTTCGGGTCCGGGAGCACCGGAAATGACCATCGGGAGTTCCACGTTCTCTAAAGCCGAGAGATACGGGAACAGATTTCGGGATGTTTCCTGCCAGATGAACCCGACCTCGTGACGGCGATACTCAACGACTTCGCGGTTCGTCATCTGGAGGAGGTCGTAGTTACCAACCTTGATCGTCCCTGCCGAAGGAGCGTCGTAACCTGCCAGGATATTCAGAAGCGTTGATTTTCCACTTCCCGATGCACCAACAATAGCAATAATCTCACCGCGGTTGACCGTCAGTTCCAGCCCGCGGAGGGCCACAACCTCAAGATCCGCCGCCTTGTAGATTTTGAACAGACCGCTGCATTCGATGTAAATCGAGCTCTTTGTTGTCACTACTCGCCACCCCTGTTCATCAGGAACGAAATCATCCTTCGCCCATCCTCATTATCCGGTGTATCGACATTCTGTAGACGGACGCCAGGATCAGGCTGATCACGACGAGGAATACTACCCCTAAAAGTCCGAAGGTGATTCCAAAACCGGTCCAGTCTATCTGCACGACCATGGGCGGCACGACCACGGCGTTTTCGCCTGAATTTGCCAGGTACGGCATTATGGTGGTGCCCATGCGGCTGCCCATGAATATACCCAGGGCAACGGCCACTCCAATTACCAGCAACTGTTCCAGCAGCACGAGGAATAATAGTTGCTTCATCGACAGACCGATCGTGCGTAACAGCGCCAGTTCGGCCCTGCGTCCGTCAAAAGAAACGCGGGCGTGGACGAGGAATCCGACCGCGCTGACGACCAGCACGGTGAAAAATGCGATGCCCAGCAAGGCTCGCCAGCCGGCCGAAACGAGCGGATCAAACGCAACGTCTGAAAGTTCGACCGTTCGGTCAATGTAGTTGGTGCCGGGCCTGACCCTGAGGGATGCAAGTTCCCGCTGGACCTCCGGCACTGCAGGATCACCCGGGGTCACGGACTCCAGGATCCCGGCTTTCGCCGTCAGCAACTCAGTGCCGCGGCTGGTTGCCAGCCAGAATTCGGTGGGCTGTCGGTCGCCGATCGTTCGTACCACGTTCAGTCTTTCGTGCAGGGCATCGAAGTCGGCGATCAGGAAGGGCTCTTCGTCCAGTGCAAGCGTGGGGAAGTACTCGACAGTGTCTCGGATTGAAACTTTTATTGGAGTTCCGTCGAGCGCAACTTCCATCACCTTGCCGCCCTCACCACCGAACTGTTCTACAAACGATGTACTCGCAATGACAGGTACAACGGTGAGTTCCGAGCCGTGCGCCAATCCTCGAAACTCCCTTGGAGCAGATGTTGTCCACCGGAACCTGGCGACTCCGTTAATGGGTGTCCCGTCAGGAGTGGCTGCGAGCTTAATGCTGTCTCCGAGGGCTTCCCGGGTAGGAATCATGGTCCGCCAGTTGTTCACGGTGTCGAAATTCTCAACAACGATCAACTCTGTACCGGTGGCGTTGAGCACCGCTATGTCGTCAATATCGAAAGCAGCCGGACCCATACCGTTCTCATAATCGATAACTCCAATCGAGTGAAGACGAACTGGTGGGACGGGCAGCAGCCCGGCGACGCCTCGGAACCGGGTCGCCTGCAAACTTGCCCCCACACGGCACCACTCCGGCGGTTCACCATCGATTGCAAGCGGGCAACTAAACCGGTTCTGTTCAGTGGCGAGCGGGGTCATATTGCCAAGTGGAATCGAGAAGAAATGGCCGTTCGAATCGGAGAGCCTGGCTACCAGGAATGTCGAAGGCTGGCGAACGAGTGGCAGTATTCTGGCAGTCAACCAACGGCCTTCCTCCGGCAGCACGATCCCCGCCGACCCCCCGACGTCGAGTGATGCCGCTTTCTTTTCTAACGGCGATATGCCGAAGTCACCTCTAATCCAGGCAACATCTTCGATAGTTTGGAGATCAACGCCCACGAACTGGAACCGTTCGACCGCAATTCCCGCAGTGATTGTTGCCGACTCCCGGTAAATCGGTGTAACTGCCTCAACCTGTTCAAGTTCCGCCAGTCGATCTGTGACAGACGTGGAAATACCACCCGTCGATAAATTGACGGAGGTGAGCTTCAGATCGGCACCGGTGCGGTAATACGCCTGATCGATTGCGCTCTGCTCAAGCGTTGCCCCGAAGCTGGCAGCAAATACACCCAGGGCCGCGGTGAGGATCAACAGAAGCGAAAGGCGTGAGTGGTGGGCAGGGTTTCGTGCCATCTGCCATATTCCGAGGATCAGTGCGGGGGGCGTTACCGTTGATAGAGGCCGTCTCGATAGCACACGCCCCGTCAGGTCCATACCCACCGGAAAGACACGCAGCAGCACGAGACCTGCCGCTACGAGGAATATCGCGGGTACTCCGAGGATCAACTGGTTGACGGTCGTTTCGCCAAACAGGCTGACTGCCACGAAAGATCCCTGCTTCGTCAACTGCCAGAACAGGAACATCACAAGGCCCAGGAACCCGAGGTCGAGGTAGTAGCGCTGGACCACCGCGAGCCGCGCCGGCCGCGTGCGCGTTACCCTGCTGGCCAGGAGTCCGAGGCGGGTTGCACGAAGGGCAGGGACGAAAAGTGCGAGCAGTCCGAGTAGCCCGCCGAACATCGC
This sequence comes from Chloroflexota bacterium, assembly GCA_027623655.1. GTDB lineage: Bacteria > Chloroflexota > Dehalococcoidia > Lucifugimonadales > Lucifugimonadaceae > Lucifugimonas. Next base: position 35,723 of record JAQBVG010000009.1, on the reverse strand, counting down.
CATCCGGAATGCGGCGAAAGTAAGTCGCACCGGGAGTGGGTCGCCGTCGTTCAGTTCACTGTAGATAGGCAATATACCTATAAAACCCACACCGAACATTGCGAGGAACGGACCCGCAATCGCGGCTACAGCTGCAAGCAGCCCGGCCTCGATCACGAAGACCGCCAGTATCTGCCGTGAAGTCGCACCACGAGTGCGTAACAGCCCGACTTCGCCGCGCTGAGCATCGACCAGCAACGACGCAAGCGTGATGACGTAGTAGAGAACGACCAGAACGATCAGGATCAACACGATGAACATAGGGAGGCGGTTGAAGAACAGGTCGGTCTCGAATGCCCTGAGCACGTCTGGTAAATCTGACCGCAGCAGGAAGCCGTCGACAATCGCTTTGAGTTCGCGCTCGGTCGAGTCGATGGTGTTCCGGATGTTTGCAGTCTCAGACGCCTTGATTCGCCCCGGGTCTACATCCAGCCACCACGCATAGTCGGTCCCCATATTGGGAAAGTAGCTGCCCAGACCTTCGATGATCGTCTCCTCGGGGACGACGAACCGGGCGAACTGAAGGGTGTTCGTTCTCAAACCGAACCCTTCGTCCTGAATCCTCCAGTGGGCGTTTTCGGGATCGACGCGCTCGTACAGTCCCGTGACGAGCACGTCTACGCGGTTGTGTGTGTCCTCCCAGTGCGGTCTGGCCGGGTAAACATCGTTGACTGCGATACCCAGTAACTCTGCCGATTCAACGTCGAGGATCGCCTCAATCTGCAGTGTGTCGCCCGGACCGATGTCGCCTGAAACCCCGGGCATGGTCCCGTGGACGAGATTAATCCGGTTATCGATGTCAGGCAGTGTCATCATTGAGACACGTCTGCAGTCACACTCGACTAAGAGGCTAGCGTCGTTGAGGTCAACATTTACAGCGGTACGGCAGGGACAATCGGCCGGTGCCACCATGGGGGGCGGCAAATCCACGAAGAAAGTCCAGGTTTTTACCGCGAACTCGTGCTCGTCGAGAAATGGGGTAAACCTCTTGACGATCGTTCCGTTCATCGCATCGACGATAGTCGCGTGTGTTTCTGCGTTCGTCGGGACCTGTCCTGCTTCTACCAGCAGGTCGATTTCAGACGCATCGTGATTTGAGAGCGCACGCTGCAGTGCGACGTCTCGCAGCGCGTCGAAGAAGATGACCGAACTCGCCATGATCGTTGACGCGAGTACGACTCCGACCACAACCGCCGACAACAGCCGCCAGTGGGCCAGTGTTCGTTTGACGATCAGTTGTAGTGAGTTACCGATCATGTTGAGGCTGCGGAAAACCCTTCACGGGCCATCCGAGCGATCTGGATTCTGTGGAATGACCGGACTGAGTTATACACGCCGGTCAGGACAATCGTGAATATTGCGCCAATTGTAACCAGAGGCAGTGCCCAATTGGTTTGCAAAAGGAACGGCGGCAAAAGTCGTTCTCCAGTCCCCGTATGCGCCATCGAGCCAACCATCAGGGAGCTGACTACGATTCCGGTACCCAACCCGACGAGTATTCCAATCATGATCGCCGGTGAAAGTTCGGCGACCATGCTCACCCAGTAATCACGTCGGCTCGCCCCCAGCGCCAGCATCAGGGCCGAATCGCCGCTCGTTCTACGGGCGTAGGCTGCAAGGAATACCGCGTACGCCATCAGGATGATGATCGCCGCAACCGCCGTTGCCATGACGCTCATCCCTCGCCACCCGGCGACTGCGACGGGGTCGACAAACGTGTCGTTGATTCGTCGAGCCCGTGAGTCGATATGAGCGAGCCTGAAAATACTGCGGAGATCGGCATCGAGATCTTCGGCTGTCACTTCAGTCGATTTCAGACTTGCGAACAACTCGTTGGGGACTACCTGTCGGCGCCCTCGCAGTTCGACAAAATCGCTGGTTGCATCGATATCGACCACAGCGAACGCACCACGCGAAGGATCCAGCGTCGGGAAGTAGCTGATCGAATCGATCACTTCGACTGGCACCAGCCCGCCCTGGACGCTTATCAGGAACGGTCGCCTGATACCGGCGTTGGTAAGAGACATGAAACTTTCGCTGGCGATCATGGGAATCGGTCGGTCAACCGCCCGGCGGTAAATTCCACGGATACCATGGTTCGATCCTCTCCCAAGCGAGATATTGCCAATCCCGAATCCGGAATCGCCACTCACCAGACCGGAAAGGTGTCCCGGCTCGGGGGTGATTGTAAAGCCGGTATCTTCGCCCTCGGCGGTCGGAAGCCCGGTCCACAGATCAGGCGTGTCGAAATCGAGAATCAGGTGCGTCGAACCGTCGCCAGTCGTGGCTACCAGGTCATCGACGTACAGGGTCGAAGGGGGCGCGCTATCAGGGCCAACCTGGAGAAATGTCTGGATCGAGGTAATCGCGACAGGTTCGACAAAATTCGGAAACCTTGCAGACATGTTGCGCCAGCCTTCTTCTATTTCACCGAAGTTCACTGTGTGCGAGATTCCAACGCCATCCCGGACCACCAACCAGAACTCATGATTTGGTGTGATCGGCTCTACTTTCGACCAGATCGAGATGTTTGTAGTGTTGGTCGGGAGTTCAATCGGTTCTGGCAGGATCCGAACCGCCAGCCTGTCGACCAGTTGCGTAATTGTTGCGTCGGAATCGGTGAAATCGTCCCTGAACCATGCCACACGTTGAAAGTCGATGGGATCGACGGCCAGGAGCGTGAAATTTGTACCCGTAGAAGTGGTTCCGACCGTTGAGACCGTGCGCAGGGCTGGACTGGCAACATCGACGAATTCCAATTCGTTCACAAGTTGAAGCCGTGCATCGTCCACCTGTCCGATAGAACCCGTCGTTGTGACATGGATGTCGGCGCCGGTGCTGTAAAAAACCTGCTCGTCGCTCGAACGTGCCAGCGTTGACACCACCGACCCCGCCACGATCCCGGTACTGATGGCCAGTGCGAAGGCCAGCATTGGCCATCCATGAAAAAACGGGCGACGGGCAACACTTGCCAGGCCCAGGCCAACAGCTGTCGAACTTGAGCGCACAGCGATCCCTGCAAGAAATCTCGTGGCGATCGGAAATATTCTGAGTGCGACCAGCGAACTGGCTATCACGATTAGAATTGGAGCGGCCAGCAAACTGAGATCGGGAGTGAACTCGCCCTCCCTCTCGGCAACCAGCACCCCGCTGCGAGTGCCCAGTTCCCACCAGAGTATGCCGCTGAGTCCGACCAGCATCGCATCGACGTAGTAGCGCTGAAACCACGGAGCTCCGATGGGCCGGGAGTCTGAAGAGCGAGATGCCGCCCTGGTCGACCGGTCCCAGAATGAGGAGGCGACAGTTATGAGCAATGTAACTCCGGCAGCGGCACCAAACGACCATATCCACTCAGAGATCGCGAACTCGACAGGCAGTGCCGCATCCCCAGAAATTGCCCGGTAAGTCGGCAGGTATCCAAGAGCTCCGATCACGACGAACGACAGCAACGGAGCGATGGCGGCTGCCGGTACAGATACGATTGCAGCCTCGAGTATGTGAATGCCCAGGTGCTGCTTGATGTTGAATCCGCGACTCCGAAGCATCATGTAGCCGGTTACTCGTCGTCGGGCAAGCAAACCGGCAGCCATCGTCAGGTAAAAGCCGACACACCCGAGTATCAGCAGAGCCATGAGCAGCAACGGGATACTCCCAAAAAGAGCGCGCTGCTTCATTGAAGCGAGCTTCGACTTCATTTCGGTCAGGATGAACGGTCGTGTGATCGTCCCTTCAAGCTCCGCTGTTAGATCCTCGAGGGCGTTTTCAAGTTCCGCGATCGTCTTGTCGGCCATTACCGTTTTGTCGGTGAATACGAACCAGTCGTATGTGGCCGGGAGCCCTTCATCGGCTTCGGCAACGGTCGTATATAACGAGTTGCTGGTCGGGAACATAATCAAAGGTTGCTCACGCCCCTGTACTGAAGGTGCGAGGAATGCGGTGTCGAAACCCATCCAGAAGGGATCGTCCTCCTGCAACCTGTCGAACGTGCCGCTCATGCGAGCCCTCACCAACCCCGTACCACGATCGACCGCCTGCGAATCGATCACGTCACCGACTTCGATCCGGAGCGACATGGCGCGATCGCCATATACAGCGACTTCGATGACCGTCTCACCGTCCAGTTCGGTCTTCACATCAGTCGGAGCGACCCCGGTAACATAAACGACGTGATCGTCGAGATGCTCGATGTACTGGAACGAAGCCTGGGATGCCAGCTCGTCGGTCCGCAATCCCTCGCCATACGGACCCCACCAGTGGAGACGGCTGTGTGTGAGCCGGACGGTGTCGATCACCATATCGCCCACGTGACGATCAACTGCTGAGAAGACTGCGTTGTCAGAGCGCAGGTTGTCATCTACGCTCAGTGGGACCCAGGATGTTGTGATGTGGAAATTCGTGTTGAACGGCCCGACATCTTCGACCGCAGCTCGCATCGAAATGATCTCGAGGGTACGGCCGTACTGAGGTATTCCGGCTGCCGTTGCCGCTGCGAACAACGCCCCTACCACCAGGCCGATGACCATCCAGGAATCGGTACTGGCACGCCTTGTTATTAACCGGAGCAGGTTCAGATTCGTTCTCGAAGTATCACAATATGCCGCAGATAATTTTGGCTCGACCGCGATCTACATGCCCTTATTAGGATCCTGGCTTGAAGCTATCGACACAATCGCTTGATACGCTGGCAATCCGGAAATCGGACTTTTCGGCCCTGACATTACCACCACCGTGACTTACCAGACCCGACTCAAACATACGATCACAGCACTCGCTGTCTTCTTGATAGTCGGCCTTTCGGCCGTGTGCGCCACAACCTCGCCAGCGGCACCGACCTCAGATTCTGCCAGCGCCGAGCCGACCACTGCGCAATTGGATCAGAGTGTCGAACCCGTGTCGAGTGTCAAGACGGCTCCAACCGCAGCTCCCGCGACACCCGGCAAACCGGATGGCGGACCGGGCGTCCTGACGACTCCCGAGTTGGTCGAACTGCTTACTCCCTCTGTTGTTCAGATTGCCGTCAGTCTTGATCGCGGTCAGGGCGTGGGTACCGGTGTAATTTTCGACTCCGACGGACATATCCTGACGAACTGGCACGTTGTCGAAGGTGCAAGGACAATCACTGTTGCCTTCGAAGACGGGTCTGTTGTCAAAGGCGAGTTGTTCAGACGAGACCCGCAGCTCGACCTGGCAATCGTCCGAGTCGATCAGAAAAACGTTCGTCCGGCGATGTTCGGAGATTCCGGTACGCTTCGAGTTGGCGAGGATGTCGTGGCAATCGGGCACGCCCTGGGTTTGCGGGGCGGTCCGACAGTCAGCAAAGGCGTCGTCAGTGCACTCGATAGGACAATCGTCGGAGAATCCGGCGGCAACCTGACCGGCCTCGTTCAGACCGATGCCGCTATCAACGAAGGCAACTCAGGCGGCCCCCTGCTGAACATGCGCGGTGAGGTGATCGGTATCAATACCGCCAAGATCAACGTTGGTGATCGGCTTGGGTTTGCAATCAACATCAACGCAGCGAAGGCAGCGGCCGAGCAATTGATCGCGCAGGGCCCAGTTCCTCCCCCGGGATTCCTCGGCGTCGGTGGAGTGGATGTCACCAGGGCACTGGCATTCGCGCTCGGGCTGCCTGTGGCACAGGGATTTGGAGTTACCGTGATCGAACCGGGGTCTCCGGCCGACATCGCCGGGGTTAAACTCGACGACATTATCGTGCGTTTGAACAATGTCGAGGTCATCGACGGGCAAGACCTGACCGACTTCTTGCGTGAGAAACCGAGTGGAAGCGAAATAACGATTACTGTCGTTCGAAATTCGAGATTTCTCGTGACTCTTGAGGCGACCCTGACCGCTCGACCCGGCGAGTAGTTCGATTCCTTAGCGCGGCCCTGTCGGACATCGCTAGAATCCGGGAAGTCGAGCTCGTTACGTATCCGGTCGTGTCAGCGCGAACTCGAAAGTTAGTCTCGGCGAACGATCGGTCGCTCGCACTACTCAGCGCGAAAAGATTCGTGCAGAATGTCCGGACTTCACAAGAAGTTGCCAGCGAAGGACAACCCAATGAACGGTCACGAAACTTCTGAACTCCACGGGAAAGTGGCAATCGTCACCGGAGCAGGCCGAATGCGCGGGATTGGGAGAGGCACGGCAAACGTGCTTGCTAGGATGGGTGCCGATGTCGTCGTGACCGGCACCGGAAGAAATCCCGATACGTTCCCGGACGACGAGAAACAGGCGGGGTGGCGTGACATTCAGTCGACAGCCCAGGAAGTCGAGGCATTTGGCGTACGTGCGCTGGCTCTCGTTTCCAATGTGGCTGACCAGATCGACGTCAAGAAAATGATCGACGCCACGGTTGCCGAGTTCGGGAGGGTCGACATCATAGTCAACAACGCCGCGGCCCCCTACGGTGACGATCGCGTTGCCGTGCTGGATATGAACACCGATGCGTTCAAGAAAATTATCGATGTGAAGCTGATGGGCACTTTCTACTGTTCGAAAGCCGCCGCGGCACAGATGGTTAAGCAGGGCGATGGCGGTCGAATCGTCAATCTATCTTCGACCATGGGCAAGAGCGGGCGGGCCAACACCAGTGCATACAACGCTGCGAACTTTGCAGTCGACGGCTTCACCCAGGCACTCGCGAAAGAACTGGGCGTACACCAGATAACCGCGAACAGCGTCTGCCCCGGCCTGACCGAGACTTCACGACTCGATCCGCTGGGACGCACAGATCGTTGGGCGGCGCGGATAGCGGAAGTACCGCTCCGGCGCGCCGGGACTGACGAAGAGGTCGGCGAGCTGATCGGATTTTTGTGCAGCCCGAGAGCGGCATACATAACCGGTCAATCGATTAACGTGAACGGCGGCTCGATCACCGAGCGCTAGATATCGGCGCCATCGAACACGGCGATCTCCACGAAATCATCGACCTTGTCGTCCCACGCAAACTGGCGTGCGACAACCACACGTTCTCGATCTATGCCGATTACGATCTGCTGAACCGGGTAGGCAGGCCCCTCACCCCAGGGGTCGCGGGCATTGGCACGGTCGGTCTCAGAAAAATACGCCTGACCAATAGGGTGCGAGTGATAGATGATCTTCGGGCGCACATCGTCTTCGAGGGTACGTGCCAGTTCGAGCAGGTCGCCATCGGAGATCACGTATGCTCGTTCGGCTGTCCTGTCGTTGGCGGTCGGGTGAAGTCCGGGTTTATACGCATTAACAGCACGCCTGACGCCACCCGCGATGTTTGAGTCCCTCTCACCTGTCAACCAACCGCAGCACTCATTCGGAAACGAATCGCGTGCGTGCCGGTAAATCTCCTCGATTACTGAGCGAGGGACGTCGATCGGTTCAGGGCGTGATTCAGGAACTGGCAAGAATTCGACCTCGACATGAACTGTATTTCGGATATTCAGCCTGTAAGTGTATTGCCGAAACCGCTATCACCGCCCCCGACAGAGTAGAAGCATGAGTGGCTTGTTATCGAGTTCAATTATCGCGACGTGCGTAAAAATTCTGCAATTTAGGGGTTTGGCGGCATGGGACCGGCCATACAGCTACGTGTAGATTACGTTTACACACTGACATCGACACCGCGGTTCGGCCGCGGGATATGTCACTATTTCAGCGTTCAAGTTCAAAATTCCTCTCTGAGACGACTTCGATTGCCGGGACTGCCACGAATATGGATCGATAAACGACGGCGAAAGCTACGTCGGATTCAACGCGACGCAATGGCCCGGATCGGAATATCGATCGCCGGCGCACCCATGTCGGGTGAAACAACTCTCTGTATCGCATATATGTGCCCGTGGGCGCACGCCTGCAGCAGTGCGACCCCGCGCCCGGCTCTCGTCGGCCAACGAAATTGCCTGCGAAAATTCCCCGAGGACAGGCGCCCGGGATCTGGTCTCTCCGACGTTGCGCTGGATAACCTTGCACAACAACGGGAAGAAGGAATCAGACTGGAATCGGTGACTATCTCGGTTCTCGACGAGTTTCGACCTGCTGGACCTACACCCTCGTTTACCCAGAAACGACCGGCACGGCCCGTTTACGAAACTGGTGTGCGAGGCAAGCCTTTCCTGCCCCGACCACGTGCAGCTCTTACCGCCGAAAAGATTTCATAGGGCACCGTTCTCGAGTAGAAACTCACCCAGGACACGGTGGTAGGTATCGGGATCAACAAGGTCCAGCCCGTCGTGATCGCCTCCGCGAATGATTTTAAGCCGTTTGGGATTACTAGCCGCCTCGAATATTCGTTATGAGTTCCTGAAGGAAACGGTCGAGTCAGAGTCGCCGTGAAACAGCAGCACCGGAGTCGGGATGATCGACACATACCTGGCGGTGTCGAACTTTGCGCGGATCATCAGCCGTAAAGGGGTGAACCGGGTCCATGGCGCATGTTCTCGCATCACCTCGGGTATCGACGACACGGGAGCCTCGAGCACCAGTGCCTCCGGAGAGATTACGCTGGCCAGTTGCGCAGCGACAGCGGCACCCATCGAGCGTCCAAACACCACGATCTTCCTGCCGGGATACAGTTTGCGAGTGAATTCATAGGTAGCGAAGGCATCGGCGTACAGGCCATGTTCCGACGGCGTCCCGTGACTTCGCCCGTATCCCCTGTAATCGATAGCGACTATTGACGCCTCGTAACGACGGTGAAGCTCCACGTACTGATCGAGCCGGACGCTGATGTTTCCGCCGTTCCCGTGAAATATCAACCAGACGACATCAGACTCACCGAAAATATGCCAGCCGTGCAGGGTCACCTCGTCCACGGTGATCGGGTAGATATCTTCGTAGCCGAGGCCGACGTGATCTGGTGTGCCGCGGAACGTGTGCTCGGGCACAAATAAAACACGTCTTTCTAGCCAGGTGAATGGCCGAATGACAAAGCGCAAGATTGCTCGCATGTGCCGCGCCTATGTCAGGCCACATCTGTGTGACACGAGGTTCACCTGACGGCCCCCTCGTTGTGAAGGTTCTTGACCGCGTCTGGTGAGAAGCCGATATCTTCAAGTACCTCGTCAGTGTGTTGACCCAGAGACGGCGACGAGGCCAGCACGGGCATCCCGTCTCCGAATGTCAGGATCGGGCCCGACGTGCTGATCCTGTGTCCGGTGTGGTGTTCCACCTGAACGACATAGTCGTTCGCAAGCGCCTGCTCGTCGTTGACCATCTCTTCGACGAATCGAATCGGATCGCACGGAATATCGTGCGAGCGGAGTTCTTTGAACCAGTAGTCGGTCGTTTTGCTGGCGAAGATTCTTTCGAATTCGGCTACCAGCCGCAGCCCCAACTCTGTTGCCTCCGGTGTCGACTGGTCGTAGTCGGGATCGGTGACCCTCGGGTCGTCCAGCCCGAATACCTTGAGCAATCGAGCCCGGGCATGAACAGCCAGCGTTCCCAGTGTCAGGCCTCCATCGAGGGTCCTGTAAGCGCGGTAGTAGCACCGGTAAATGAGCGGCCTGACCGTTCCCTGGTAACTGTCCTGTATCTCTTCATAGCTCATACCGTCCCTGACGAGTTGAGGATAAACTTCGTTGTACCAGTTCCGCGCCGGTGCTGGCAGCCCCTGGATATCGGCGATGCGGAGGGTCTGCATCGCGATGGCGTTAGCCAGCAGACTTGTCGAAACGAGCTGGCCTTTGCCCGTTTTACTGCGTCCGACGATCCCGGCCAGGATTCCGTTTGCTGCCGCGTATCCGGTCGAAAAGTCTATATACGAAGACGACCAAACAACCTCTGGCTGACCGTCCCCGGTGATCTTGCCTTCACTTGCGACCGCACCCGTGTAGCCCTGCACGATAAGGTCGAAGCCCGGCATGTCTGCTCGTGGCCCTTTCGGGCCGTAGGCCGTGATATCGACGTAAACCAGGCGGGGGTTAATTTTTGATACGGATTCGTAGTCGATACCAAGTTTCAGTGCAGTGTCGCGCCGGTTGTTGGAAATAATTCCGTCGGAAGATTCGATCAACTTTCGGAGTGCATGCCGCGCCGATTCCTGCTTCAGATCGAGGCATATGCTCCGTACCCCGCGATTCAGCGGTACGAAAACCCGGCTCTCGTTCGGTGCGAACGGGGATGCGTGCCGCCACGGATCGCCGGATGGTGGCTCGATCTTGATGACGTCGGCGCCCATGTCGGCGAGCAGTTGTCCTCCCCACGGACCCGCCACGAAACTGCCGAACTCTAGAACTCGAACCCCTTCAAGAGGTCCAGCCATTGATCCTGAAGGCGGGTGGGGCTGTTGGCCGTTACCGATGACTTGATTTGAAGACATGACGTGATGAAAAGTCCGTGCCTGGGATGCGCGAGTCGCTCGGCAGATGTTACCGCTGTTCAGGGACCGGTACGTGGCAATTTACGTCATATACGGTCATTGGTCGAGTCACGAACGCAACAACGCCCGATCATCGCCGGTTGGCGAGTCGGGCGTTGGTCGCTGTGGGAGCCGTCTGGCTAACCTGTCTTCGGAGGAATCACCAGCACAGGTCGACGGGCAGACCGGATCACCTTGTCGGCGACGCTCCCCACTACCCATCGTTTGAGACCTCCCGAGCCGTGGGATCCCATAACGATGATGCTGCCCTCCACTTCGGCAGCCTCTTCCACTATCTGTTGCGACGGACTTCCAACGCGAACGCTGAGTCGAGCTGCAACCCCTTCCGCCTTCGCCGCCGTGATAAATTCCTCCAGATATTCCGTCACTTCTTCTTTTTGCGTATCGACCGTGTAATCACCGGCGAAGTCGCCTGCCCCATACTCGATGCCCGCTACTCCAACCCCGAAGAACGGCAATCTGACCGTTTCAGTGAACACGATGTCGGCACCGGCAGCCTTCGCAATTTCCATCGCGGGCCTGACCGCCGATTCTGACAGAGTCGATCCGTCAAGGGGAACGATTACATGTGTTGGTGGTTGGCTGCTGGCGCCATAATCTCCCGACTCATGAATTTCACCTGGGTACATCGTAAGGATCGGCGTTGACGTCGAGTGAAGCACTCGGTCAGTCACACTGCCGAGCACGCCGCGTGCCAGGGCAGATTCTCTTCGAGTAGCCATCGCAATCAGGTCGGCTCCAAGCCTGTGTGCATCAGAAACGATCACCTCCGCCGGTGAGCCGGCGCCGACGCTGACAGTCGCCTTTACGCCTGCCGCCCTGATTTTCTGCGCTTCGACCCGAAGGTCTTTTTCGGCCTGTTCAAGCGCGTCTTCAATCACCTCGGCAGGTGCTCTGACCCTTGTCCTTACACCCGTTCCACTCGCAGAACGCGATTCGACATCGTCGCGTAAGCCGCGCGTCGTCGCCTCGAGTATCTCGATTTCTTCTGGATCGATCACAGAAAGCAGAATTATTTCGGCCTTCAGTGCCCCTGCTAAACCCGTAGCCCAGCCCACAATTTTACGTGCGTGTTCTGAGCCATCTAAAGGCACGAGTATTTTTTTAAACATTCATTCCACCTCAGATAGCTGCCCCGAGTAAAACACACTACCCGCAGCATATGAACGTGGCGTGAGCACGGAGCGCAGTTACCGGGGTGCGAAGTGAATTAAATGTGAGGTTCACGAACGAACGGGGATTCAGCAGAATGAAAACAACTTGCGACAGGCGGGCATCCGGAGATATTCGTCCGGTGACGCCAGATCATCGCATTCGACGGTCCGCCGAACGATCCCGAGTCCGACAGCCTGTGCGCCTGGCGAATTCGTTAGTGCAAGGTCGCGATGTGTGACGACTACCCGACGAGGTACAGGGTTGGATAGATGAATACCCACGCCACGTCGACAAAGTGCCACCACTTCACTGCGCCTTCTACGGCCCACTGACTGTCGGCGTCCGACTCCGATCTTCGAACCTGGAAATACACGAAGCCAAGTGCCAGGACACCGGTCGCAACGTGTGTTACGTGCACCCCGGTGAGTGTGAAAAGGATGGTGCCAAACCCGGTGGACGGTGGGAAGTGCTGCAGGGCCTCGTACCACTCAAAAGCGACCCCAACGATGAATATCACTCCCATCGCAATAGTAGCCAGCAACATTTTCTGCGCCTGCTTTCTATCGCCGTGCTCCGCCGCAGCTTCTGCGCGATAGGCTGTCAGGCTGCTCAGCAGCAGGAGAACGGTCAGGCCGAGACCGAGGGCCTGGTTGACATGATCCGGCCGGCTGGTCCCTTCGACGAAGAACCTGGATGTAATCAGGGCAATGAAAAAAGACGCGTCGGAAACCAGGAACAGCCACAGGCCGAGCCTGTTGATGGTCAGAGAGTTGAACCTGTGGTTTACGTTCGGTACGTGTTGAGTCACAGTTCTAGTCCTCGTCCGAGTCCGCTGCAGGGTCGTCGTTTAGCATTCCGTACCAGGCATCGCTAACGTGTTCCCACAGCTGGCCGAAATGCATGAAGTACTGGATGATCAGCCACCCCTTGGCGAGCGCGATTATCAGGAGAAGGGCTAACAAAAGGCTGTCTTTTGCCATCACCGCGATGGCGAACTCTACGGCAGTCATGACGGCAAGAAGCCCAATCACTACCCAGCCTGTTTTCATTGTTTGTTGAAGTGTTTTGTGCATTTCGTAGTTTTAATGTGCGCTCTCTACTTGATGAAGAGACCTAGTCGCCTTCCGCCGGCGCAGGTTGGTGAGAAGCTGTCGTTGAAGGGTCAAAGCGTGCGTGAATCACGGTCTCGTCGCCGTAGCCGTACGGGTCACCGGTGACTTTCGGCATCTCGTGGAAGTTCTCAAGCGGCGGCGGTGAACTCGTCTGCCATTCGAGCGTCTTTGCTCCCCACGGGTTGTCCGGTGCCTTCTCTCCGCGGATCCACGAATTGAGCATGTTGTAAATCCATGGCAGGAAAGCCAGGCCGAGCCCGAACGCAGCGATCGATACGATCAGGTTCATGAACTCGTACTGGGGAGGATATTCGGCTACACGACGGTTCATACCGACCGAACCGGGTATGAACATCGCCAGGAACGTGATGTTGTAAAGCACAAACATCAGACCAAAGTGAATGCGCCCGAGTGTCTCGTTGTACATACGGCCGGTGATCTTTGGGAACCAGTAGTACCCGGCAGCGAAAATTGCGAATATCTCGCCGCCCATGATCGTGTAGTGGAAGTGAGCAACCACGAAATAGGTGTCCTGCAACGAAATATCCGTTGCGACGTCTGCAAGGAATATTCCTGTGAGTCCGCCGATCGTAAAGTTGAACACGACGCCCAGGGCAAAGAGCAGCGGTACCTTCAACCTCAGCTTGCTTCGCCACAACGTCCCCAGGGCAGAGAGGAACACGATTCCCGTAGGTATCGAAATCAGCTCTGTCAGGATCATGAACGGGCCGTGAAGGTTTTCGCCCATTCCACTCGTAAACAGATGGTGAGCCCACACGATAAAGCTCAGGAACACGATCAGTGCAAACGAGCGCACCACCCATCTGTAAGCGAACAACGGCTTTCTGGCGAAATGGCTGATGATCTCGAGTTCGGCTCCGAACGCCGGCAAAATCATGATGTACACAGCAGGATGTGAGTAGAACCAGAAAACGTGCTCGTACAACAGGGCGTTACCGCCGGGAGGCGAAAAGAACACCATGTTGAATATGCGTTCGAAGATGATCATCAGCAGGCCGTAAGCGACCCACTGGGTGGCAGTGAGCGAAATTACCGATGCGGCCAGCACCGACCAGGCGAAGATCGGCAAACGCCCCCAGGTCATTCCCGGCGCTCGCTGCGTGATGATCGTCGCTATGAAGTTCATTCCACCAAGAATCGACGAGATTCCAAACGTCAGGAACGCCAGTTCGAACAGCAGGGCGCCAGTGGCAGCCTGTGTTGCGAGTGGCGGATATGCCGTCCAGCCGGTGTCGAACCCTCCAAAGAGCGGCGACAACAGCAGCATGACTACCACCGGCGGCACGATCCAGAAGCTCAGCGCGTTGATCCTTGGGAACGCCACGTCCTCCGCACCGATGATTAACGGGAGGACAAAGTTCGAAAATCCTCCCATCACCGCCGCCACAGCGACCGCGATCATCATGATGCCGTGGAGGCTCATGGTGGTGTTGTAGTCGGTCTTCGTAAGCAGGTTTTGCCCGGAGTCGGCGAGTTCAGCCCTGATCACCATCGCGAGCAGGCCAGCGAGTAAGAAAACTACTGCAAGCGAGGTGAGGTACTGGATCCCGATCACCTTGTGATCGGTGTTGAACCTCAGATACCGCTCCCACCCGCCGGATGGATTGTTGGATGTGGATTTACCAAACCATTCCCGGCCCCAGGCTTTCCACATCCCGACGCCCATGAGCCAACCGATCACGGCGAATACGTACCCGAGCACAATCAGCGGCTCTTTTGCTGGCTCGCCGGTCAGGCCGGTTATGCCGAGAGATATGCCAGCACCAATTGCAAAGCCAACAGCGGCGTAAACCAGGCCTCTAACTAACGGAAAAAACGCTGCCAATTGCCGGTCCTCTTGCACTTTCTGGCCTTTAGGCCGCTTTCTCCGCAATCCACTGTTCGAACTCAGCGCGCTCAACAACAGCGATTCTTGTAAACATCAGCGAATGGTCGGTACCGCAAAGTTCGGCGCACTGGACCCTGAAGTTGACATCGTCGTTGAAGTGGCCAATCTCGAGAGTGTTGACGTCGAAATAGGTAGTCAGACCGGGGACAGCGTCGATCTTCATTCGGAATGCCGGAATCCAGAACGAATGAATTACGTCTTGATCTTCAGACGTAATAATGAAACGAATGAGTGAGTCGTTCGGGAGAATGAGCATCTCGTCCATCGCGAACAACTGGACGCCACGACCCTCATATTCGTACGACCACTGCCAGCGCCGTCCGGTAACGTTCACCGTCAGGTCAGGCTCCTCAGCGTTCGTTTTGCGGAGTTCGAGCAGTCCGGTGTAGCCCGGATGAACGATCACCACCAGGCACAGAACAGTTGTCCACACAAGCCACGACCTGGCCCACTTGTCGTGGGTCCTCACCGGAGCGGAATCTTCCAGCTCGTCGCCTTTTGCACGGAATTTGACCAGTACGTAACCAAGGGTGGTGATCACAAACGTAAAGATCGGGATTGCCAGTACCACGAGTAGCACGAACGCCTCATCGATGAAGACACCCTGCTCGGTTA
Source organism: Chloroflexota bacterium (assembly GCA_027623655.1). Lineage (GTDB taxonomy): Bacteria > Chloroflexota > Dehalococcoidia > Lucifugimonadales > Lucifugimonadaceae > Lucifugimonas. The sequence goes on along the minus strand of JAQBVG010000009.1, from coordinate 20,539 downwards.
CAGCATCGCCGAAAATATCGAACGACAGGAACAACACTTCGCTGATGATCGTGAGCAGTATCCAGATGAACGCTGCCGTCAATGTGTCTCTGTTCAGTTCAATCTCCCTCGGAACTCAAGCAACATCTGGCTCAGAATTGATCCCGGTTTTGCAAACAAGGGTCGAGAGTAGCCAGCCCCTGCTGCCACAAACAGGTGCAATCTCACCAACGATCGATTGCAGGTGTGACAGGAAAAATCAAAGAAGACCTGACCTGGTGCCAAGGGCGACGGCTTCGAGTCGCGATCTGCACCCGAGCTTGGCCAGCAATCGACTTACGTGATTTCTCGCCGTCAGTGGGCGTATCGCCAGGATCTCCGAAATGTCCGTCGTGTTTTTGCCGGCAGCCAGCAAACGGAGCGCTTGATCTTCGCGTGTTGTGAGCGGTGGAAGTTTGTATTGAACGACTGTCGAATTCCCGTTCGTCACTGCCAGCTCCCCGTTCACTGCCGATCTTCCGGGGGACGACGCCCGTTCAACGCTTCGCCTGTCGGTCACGTCCCTGAACAGGTGCAGTACCTCCCGTGGTGAAGGGCCACTTCGCAGAAGCAACACGCTCATATTCAGCAGTACGGGCGCCCCGTCGTACGTTTTGCACTCGAGATCGAAATCTCGCGTTACTCGACCCTTCCCGGCGTTTGTCACCACCACGCACTCGCGCCTGCACCGAACCCGGCCATGACTGTTGCCGGCACACAGGACGTCGTAGCATTTCTTGCCGACCACCTGCTGTTCCGTATAGCCAAGCAGCTTTTCAGCCGCAGAGTTCCAGGTGATGATCCGCTGATCTCCGGCAACGGAAAACATGCCGTCCGCAGTATTAAACCCACCTCTCGTTCGCGGCCTGTCAACCTGTTTTTCCAAGCGACTTATTCCCATGACCCCCGGCCTCCACAGCGACGAAAGAGGTAGATTGCCGGATCGCTTACACAAGACCAATTCCGGGATGCCATACGGCTAACCCGCAAACGAATATAAGTCGACACAGGCAGCGTCAGGGTGAGAATTTCGCGAGAGATTGGTGCGATCGCGCCATCACGCAAATCTCACATGGAGTCGTACTATGGACGGAGATTTTTCGCCTATCGTTCGCAGTCGATCGCAGCTACGGTCCTCGTAGGTGCGGTGTTTTTTTAACTTTTCACCGAGTAATTCGTGGGACCTGATACGTGACCAACCGTTCAACAACCGCTTTTATTGGAATCCTTGCCGCACTCACCCTGTTCACTGTTGTTGCCTGCTCGGATAACAGCGAGTCGCCCTTCTCGACAACTACCCCGGTCCCGACCCGCGATAGCTCTGTACTGGCAGGGAACGGTGGAGGCAGCGCACCGGAAAATTCCGGACCTGACATCGCCAATGGCGAAAGTAAATTCAAAAGCCTCGGTTGCAGCGCATGTCACAAAACCGATACGACCAAGCTTGTAGGACCGGGCCTTGCGGGGATAAACGCAAAGGGCGATGACTACATCAGTGAGTCGATCAAGGATCCCGCAGCAGTGCTCACCGATGGCTTTGCCAATCTCATGCCCACAACGTTTGCGTCACTGCCCGAATCAGATATCGAGGACCTGATCGCGTACCTCAAGTCCCTGGGATAGCCTTCGTCTGGCCCGTGGGCTGGCGCAATACGACCAACTGGTGAAACACACTCGGTTGCCGAAATACTGCCACTTAGGCGGAAGCCCATGAACCGGGGGTGCCCACCCGGAATCCTGACTAGAGGTCGAGTCCTGATGCCGCGGCGACTGTTTCGAGATCCTTGTCCCCTCGACCGCTCAGTAACAGCAAAACGATCTGATCTTTCGGCAACGTCGGGACCCATTTCATCATGTGACCGATGGCGTGAGACGGCTCCAGGGCCGGAATTATTCCCTCGGAACGGCTAAGAAGTCTGAAACCTGCTAGTGCTTCGGCGTCGGTTGCCGAAACGTAGGTGGCCCGCTCGGTGTCCTTCAAATAGCTGTGTTCCGGCCCCACTCCGGGATAGTCCAGGCCTGCGGATATGCTGTGCGCCTCGGTCACCTGCCCGTGCTCATCCTGCAGCAGGTAGCTCATCGATCCGTGCAGTACACCCGGCCTGCCCTTCGACATCGTGGCAGCATGGCGGCCATCCAGCCCTTCACCGGCTGCCTCTACACCGACGAGTCCAACACCCGCGTCTTTGAGAAAACCCGAGAATATACCAATGGCATTCGAGCCGCCACCCACACACGCAACCACATAATCCGGCAGGCGCCCCGCCATCTCGATGATCTGTTCCCGCGCCTCTGTGCCGATCACCGACTGGAAGTCACGGACCAGCCTGGGGTAGGGATGGGGACCGACAACGCTCCCAATGATGTAGTGGGTCGTTTCAACATTCGACACCCAGTCGCGAATGGCCTCGTTAATGGCATCCTTCAGCGTACGACTGCCAGATGTAACCGACTCGACAGTCGCGCCAAGTTCGCGCATCCGGTACACGTTTGGTGCCTGGCGCCGAATATCCTCCTCGCCCATGTAGACGATGCACTCGAGGCCCATCTGTGCACAGACCGTAGCGGTTGCCACTCCGTGTTGGCCCGCACCTGTTTCGGCAATGATCCGTTTCTTGCCGAGACGTTTTGCAAGTAATCCCTGGCCGATCGCATTGTTGATCTTGTGAGCGCCCGTGTGGTTCAGGTCTTCTCGCTTGATGTAGATCTGCGGTCCGCCGAGTTTCTCGGTAAGGTTTTTCGCGTGATACAGCGCCGTAGGCCGACCAACATAGTTCGTCAGAAGATCCTTGAACTCCGCCCAGAACGAGGCGTCGGCGCGGGCAGCTTCGTAGGCGGTTTCCAGTTCGGAAAGAGCCGCCATAAGCGTCTCTGGAACAAACTTGCCGCCATACGGCCCAAACCGCCCCTGGCGATCAGGCAGCGAGCCCGATCCAGTCGAGTCGTCAGAATCAGCAGTCGATTGAATTGGAGTCATCAAATATTCGGCGGGTGTAAGTCCGATGGGGCCGCGATCTACTGAGCAGCAGACCTGATTTCCAGCTCGAAACCAGGGCATACCGATCAATCGCAGGCTAGGATATCAGCGGATGGACTGATCGCTCTCCGTATGCGACTGTAATTCCACACCGACAGGAGCAAAATAACGTCGCTCCAACATTCCAGGATATTCAGAGAGCAAGGGTAAAATACCAGTTGGCAGAGTCGCCAAAAAAACGACCGGATATGGACGCATACATGATGGCGATTGCCGTTGGCGTTCGTGCGAGAGCCAACTGCAAGGGCACACACGTTGGAGCGGTTTTGGCACGTGACGGCCACATCGTTTCGACCGGCTACAACGGGACCCCTCACAAAACCACGAACTGCGACGAGGGCGGCTGCGATCGCTGCTCCAATAGAGACGACTACCCATCGGGTACGGGCTACGATCTCTGCATTTGCGTACATGCCGAGCAGAATGCACTGCTCTCGGCGGCTCGCTTCGGAATCGCCGTGGAAGGATCTGTCCTTTACTCCACATGGCGTCCATGTTTCGGCTGCACGAAAGAAATGCTCCAGGCCGGTGTCCTCGGTGTGCGATACGGTCGTGACTGGGAACCTCGGGAGGAGTTGCGCGACGAATACGCCCGGCTGCAGAACTACTTTCCCGATGGCGTGAAGAAAGTTGAGCTGCCAGGACAACAGGCTCCCCTCTTGTAGACATGAAGATCACACGCATCGAAACAATCGCTCTACGTGATGCGGCCGATGGTACGGTCACCTCGTGGAACCCCTCGTTTGGTGAATCGGCCGACTCGCCAGCGAGTACGGGGGGATACGACATCACCGTCGTTCGCGTCCATACCGACGAGGGAATAAGCGGTATAGGCCAGTGCGAGGCACCGAGTCTCGTGATCGACGCGATAATTCGGTCTTCTCTTGGTCTCGAGGCGTTGCTGCTTGGCGAAGATCCCACCCGGGTACAGCGTCTGTGGCAAAAAATGTACAACGCGACCGGAGTTTATGGCCGCAGAGGCGTTGTAATTGGTGCGATTGGCGCGGTAGAAACCGCCCTCTGGGATATCACCGGCAAAGCGCAGGGCAAGCCGGTCCACGAGCTAATCTGGCGATCATTTGCAACCACAGCCAGCGATACCGAGCCGCTGAAACGGGTCACTCCTTACGCCACCGTCTATCCGCCAGGCGCTAACCTCGACGAGTTGGAAGAGCGATTGAACATCGCCATATCGAAGGGAGCGAAGGCAGTAAAAATCGAGGAATGGCCCGGTCAGTTCGGCAACGTCGATGTCGATACCGATGTTGCGGTCATCGAAAAGGCGCGGTCAATACTGGGGCCTAAACGCGACCTGATGATCGATGTCCAGAACCGCTGGCGAGACGTCGGTCAGGCGCTGCGAACGATCGAAGCGATCGAGCAGTTCAATCCGTTCTTTATCGAAGCACCGCTCCCTGCCGACAACATCGAGGGATATCGGCGACTTGCCGAAGCAACAAGCGTTCGGATAGCCGTTGGCGACTGGGGGTTCAGCACCCGACACGAATTTGCCGATCTGCTCAGAAGGGGACGCCTTGACGTAGTTCAACCAAGCGCAGTCCGAGCCGGGGGCATGCACGAAATCCTGAATGTTGCCGAGGACGCATATCGGTTTGGCGCGCTGTGCGTACCACACACATGGTGCCACGTGATCGGGGTTGCGGCAGAGCTTCACCTTGCAGCCGTCACGCCAAACATGCCCTATTTCGAGTTTCCGATCGCATTCCCACCGTCGCCGCTGGTCGAGAACCTGTTGCTACCCGGCTTCGTAATCTCAAAAGACGGAACGATCGAGGTTCCAGACCGGCCCGGCCTCGGTTTCGAACTCAATGAAGACGTTATTGCTGAGTTCAGGGTCGACCCCTACTAACTACCGCACCCGGCAAACATAGCGGTGAGCACAAGAAAAAACGAACAAACGCAAGATAATTCACGCCACAGGGACCGCGAATTCCAGAATCGCCATCCCGGGCTCTCCCGGATCACGTACGCCACCGACGATATCTCCGTAAGAGGTCGATTACGACGACACTTTCGCAACCCTCCGTTGCGTACGATATTGCTGGTTGTGTTCCTCGTAATTGCGATCCCGGTCGGTGTCGCCTACCCGAAGGTATCGAGCGTGGCCCGCGAAAACTGGCAAGACGTTCAAATTGCCAGAGAACGACATTTCGTAAATGTCACAGCAGCCAGTTGGATCTACCCTTTCCTGCGGCGACAGGCCGAACGAATGCAAACCGCAACGGTTCCAAGCGAGTGGAGGGGTGTCTCCTTCCAGAACGGACCGTGCCTTCCTGAACACATGGAACAGTTGCCATCAGGAAAGTACACATACGCAATCGAAACAGCATGCAACAGCCTCGACACCATACAGACGACCTACGCTCCTGATTGCGCCGAGACCGCAGCATGCGATATTCCCGATCAGGCTGTGATCGAACTACAGGCGGTGCTGGACAGATTGAGGGTGGCGTTTTCCGACGCCAACCTTGTAGATCGCTATCCTGAAAATGCCGGTCAACTTCGCGATTAGCCCACCGTTAATCGATCACTAAAACGTGCACGCTCTCCCGCGATACGGGCGTAGCATATGAACATGTTGGCGGAGCACCAGCCTTCTACCGTCTGGCTTCTCTGTACCGCTAACGGTTTCTGATACAAAGACTCAACTTTTCCACAAATATGGATCTTTCTTTCGACAACAAAAGATCGCGCGGCGCCCGACTCCGACGGGAGCTGCGAAACCCCTCGATGCTGACGATAATCCTCATTCTTGTCGGTGTGCTAACGATCGTTCTGGCCCCGTTCGCCCCCGGTTGGGTTACGACTACAAAGGGCAGCTTCAAGGCGATGGCCCAGCAGAAGGAACTCAACGAGGCAAGCATGAGCACGCTGAGCGCAATCGTGCCCAGCCAGATAGCTCCGTGGATGGCGTCCAGGGCACAGACCATGAAGGATGCGAAAGGGCCACTCGATTGGAAGGTCGTTTCGTTCCGCACCGGTCCTTGCAACGCAGAAAACCTGTCTCAACTGCCGGCCGGGAAGTATTCACTGGCAATAGCTCAGGCATGCGTCTCGCTCGACGATATCCAGCTGCGGTATTCTGGCAACTGTGTGCGTGCATCGACCTGCGAAATTCCTGAAATTGCCAGGACAGAGATCGACGAAGCGATGAACGCTGTCTGGGATGCCTTTTCAGACGCCGGGTTCGTCCTTCCTCACGATTTGGTCGAGCAGCAAGTACTTCCGTAACGCAGGCATCGGCGGATTTGAGCCGGTGATCGACGAACCCTGCCCCTCCACCTCACCCGCCGGTATCTGGAGCCGTGAAATTTGCCGTCTCAGGCCTCTGGATCGGTGAAAAAAGTTATTCAATTACCGTCCGCCGCGTGTATGTTGTGATGGTTAACCGAGAATCGGCATTTCCAGGAAGTGTTCAGAATGGGCCTACAGTACGAAGAAGATAGATCGCTGTCAGCGCGTTTGAAAAGAGAGATTCGCAATCCGTCGATGCGTTCCATCGCAATTGTGATAGTTCTCGTGGTCATCATTGCATCAGCGCCCTTCGCACCAACCTGGTTCAGTCAGACGAAGTCGGGCATCGGTGAAGTGACCGAAGGACACGATCTGGACAGGGCATCCAAGCTTCCGGAAAACGATCTGAAGGATGCTGAGGTCGCTCCGTGGTTCGTTGAGCAGACCCAGATAATGATTGATTCAACAGGCCCGCTCGGGTGGAAGGCCGCCAACTTCAGAGTCGGTCCATGTCTTGCAGAAAACCTGGCCGACATGGCCCCGGGGCCATACACCGACTCAATGAAACAGGCATGCGTATCGATGGCTGAGATCCAGGGCCGCTTTGGGCGAGATTGCATACTCGCATCTAATTGCAATGTTGGAGAGCCAGCGAAGGTCGAACTCAGAGCCGTCGCTGAAACGGTTATTGCAGCCCACGCCGCGGCCGGATACACCCAGTAGCTCACAGGTCTCGGCTTACGGACGACCGACGCCCCCTGGCTGCGTCCTTGCCTTGACGCCGACGCGGTCGCTCCAATTCGGAGTGTTGAACTCGTCTAGAGCGAAATTGTGACCCGATCGGGTCGTTCAGCGAGTTGTGATTTGGCCCGAACGGGCATCCCGCGCAGATTGATCTGGATAGTTAGTCGCGTTAGAGTTGCGGCATTAATTCCTGGATTTTGCACTGAGGGAATACCAATCTGACTCTAGCCAGATCCAGGTGCATCTGTCCAATGGGCTGAAGTCCCAAATATCCATAGAAAAGAGGGATTGACATGTTAGGGCGAAACAAAACAGTTGTGCTTGCCTTTGCAATAGCGATGCTCTCTGGCCTTCTGTTGGCCAACGTGGCATCTGCGGCGTCAAGCGGAAATGGCAAAGGCAACGGCAAGTCAAAACATGACGATGTCCTGTCATACTGGACTGCTGAACGGGTAGCAGGCGCGAAGGCCAGAGATATCGTCCTCGAGGGTCGCCCTGGCGATATTGCGGAAAAGGCCAAGCCAGGTGGTAACGACGGTGGCGGAACCAGTGGTGCCGTGAACGGTGCCTCATGGAATGGCGGCGGCGCTGTTGTCAAAACAACGGGCAGAGTCTTGTTCACCCTTGGAACCAACAATTACGTGTGTTCGGGCTCTGTCGTGAATGACGGTGAGATCGCAGGCAAGGCTATCGTTGTCACAGCCGGTCACTGCCTGTGGGACGACGTCATCGGATATGCCACCAACTGGGCATTCGTTTCCAACTATGACGCGGTCGGAACATTTGCCGGATGTGAGACCGAAACGAATAGTTGCTGGGTCGCGGATGAGCTAATTGCGCCTGCCGAGTGGAGAGCCGCAGGCGATAACTACGACAACGACTTTGGATTCGCCGTGTTCAATACTGGTAATTCCACCGGACAATTTCTCGATGATGCAGTCGGAGGCGGTCAGTTAATCTCGTTCAATGAATCGATTCAACGCGATATCTTTGCATTCGGATATCCATCGGCGGGCAAGTACAACGGGAGTGATCTGGTCTACTGTTCCGGTAGAGACGGAGCGGACCCCAACGGCGGCACTCCGAGGGGGATTGATTGCAAGATGACCCCCGGATCGTCAGGTGGGCCGTGGATGGTCGATTTCATTCAGTCGAACGGAACCGGAAGAATCAACGGAGTGACCAGTTACTCGTACCGGTCGTTGAAGGGTGTTCTGTTCGGTCCAGTATTTGGCCCCGTTGCTGAGAGCACTTACAACGCCGCAATTAATTAGCGGCGAATCAACCAAACAACCAATTATCGGGAGGGTGAACAGCCCTCCCGATTCTTTGTCAGGCAAATACGGACTTTACGACTTTGCCAGCCCCAGTGCACCTGACCCCAACCGTCGCGCCAGCCGCGACGTACGGGCAACCTGGGGCAACCGCTCGATCAATCGGTCCGCAACCGGAACTTCAATCGGACGCGGGTGTGCGTTGTACCAGGCAAGCGTCGTTCGGATTGCTTCGTTGTGTGGTGTAACGGTCTCACCGAACGCAGTCGTAAATCTTGAGTGCTCCAGGACGAACGGCTTGTCGAGTGCGTGAAGCTCGTGCTGCACTTCTTCGATATCGGCCCGCAGGATCTTCAGCTGCATCAACGCGCAACCCCGTAAGTGTCGAGGCGTCGTGCCCACCTCTGCGCTCGAGCGTGCCTGCCCGACCACCATCGACGCAAGCTCGAACGGCGTAATCGGAGCAGCACACGGCAGGTGCCAGATGTGCCCCGAACTTTCAAGCATTTCGCCGAGTATGATCAAACCGTTCGCAACATCATCGACGAACGCCAGCGATCTGGGTGAGTGGACATCCCCAACCAGTGTCAGTTCCGTGCCATCGATAGCCGGCCAGAACACACGGTCCCCGAATGACGATCCAAACTCGGGATTTATCGCACCGGGGCCGAAAACGTCGGCTGACCGACCGACCGCACCATCGATCTTCCCGGTCCACGTTGCATCAATCACTTTGTCGGCCTGTTGTGACAGCACCCTGGCCGGGTCGGACCTGGCCGTGTTTGGAGTCGACTCGCTAACGGGCGCATACGTGGGACCGTACATGTGGGCGAGATCCCACAGAATAAGCCTCGTACCAACTGCTGCCGTCACCTTGATGACATTGTCGACAACAGGAGGAAACTGTAAGTGCCATTCGGCAGGGGGGCCGTTCAGGCAGAGATATACGACCTCGGCGCCTTCGCAAATTCGGGACACGAACTCGTAGTCGGTCGGGTCTCCGCGCACGACATCCGTGTCGACAGGATCTGATCCGTATTCGTTCACGGGAACCGCAACGACCGAACGACCGGTGCCGCGCAGCAGGCGGGCAAGGGCGACCCCGACCGGGCCAGTGCCGAACACGACATGTCTGCCACGGGCGACTACGATCATTCCAGCGAACTCCCCATTTGGCGTTGACTATTCAAATGCAGTTAACTGGCCGGACACCCGATTGTACTACCGGCGCGGTTTACACATGAAACTCGAGGTACACGTGGTCGAGCTTCGTAAGCCGCGGTCGGAGACTCTGGATGTATTCAAATTCATGCTGCTAGACTGCCCGAATCCGATGCCATACCTCGGATAATTTGACCCGGACGACCGGTAACTCAGCCGACGATTTCGACGATTCCCAAGGACTGCCAGGAACACATGCAAACCAGCAACTCCCCCCACGGTTCGATTGGTGAGGCCTACAGACCTCCAAGGATCGGCAGCAAGGGGGCAGTAGTCGCAAATCACACCATGGCGGCGCAGGCGGGGATGCGAATCCTCCACCAGGGAGGCAACGCCGTTGATGCCGCAATCGCGGTCGCATTCGCGCTGGGTCCATCCGAACCACAGGGATCCTCGATCGGCGGAGACGGCTTCGTGATGATCCACATGGCCGCAAATGCGACAGTTGAGGTCGTAAACGGCACGGGTGCAGCTCCGATGGCAGCGACCGCCGACAAATATTCCGCGGGTATCCCGTTAACAGGAATTCTCGGCACTTCGGTACCCGGAATCGTCGATGCGTTGCTGTCCGCTCACGAACGATACGGCACTATGTCGCTCGCAAAGTGCCTGGAGCCTGCAATTGAACTGTGCGAAGACGGGGTTCCCGTATCTGATTTTCAGTCGCGGATGGCGTCGCTGAATCCGGTGCTGAAAAGTTCATCTACATCGAGCCCTGTGTTTGCACCAGACGGGCGTTGGCTGAAGCCCGGACAGATGCGCCGTAATCCCGACCTGGCCCGGACTTACAAACTCATCGCCGAACAGGGCCGTGATGCGTTCTACGAAGGGGACATCGCCCGCGAAATCGCCCGCTATTCAGAGCAAAACGACGGTCTTCTGACTTATGACGACCTGAAGCACCACAGAGTCGCGTGGCAGGAGCCCATTTCGATCGACTACCGGGGCCGGACCGTATACGAAGCGCCACCGAACTCGAGCGGGCATGTGCTATTGCAGGAACTCGGATTGTTCGAACGGTTCGACCCCGCCGAGTTCGGTTACATGACGCCCGAGTCGGTTCATCTAATGGTCGAAGCTAAAAAATTGGCGTTCGCCGATCGCGAGGCCTACCTGGCCGATCCGAACTTCGTCGACGTCCCAATTGAGGGATTGCTAAACCGCGACTATCTCGCGGAGCGTGCCAGGAACATCGACGCCGAACGGTCGGCAGAATCCGTGGCGGAAGGCGACCCCTGGGCCTTCATGGACCGCTCACCCGACATGGCGAAGAAGCACCGTATAGGCGGTCGCCTGCATGGATCCGGCAGCGATACCACGCACTTCTGTGTTGTCGACCGCTGGGGCAATTCGGTAGGTGAACTCCAGAGCATCCAGACGATGTTTGGATCTTGCGTAATCGCCGGATCGACCGGGATCCTGCTCAACAACCGAATGACCTACTGGCACCTCGATCCCGACCACATCGATTACCTCAGGCCCGGCCAGCGCGTTCGTCACACCATGAACCCTGTAATGGTTTTTTCGGCGCCGGTCGATCGTGGAGGCAGACTGGAACTGGTATGCGGCACTCCGGGAGCCGATACCCAGGTACAGACGAATATGCAGGTCGTAACCGGTGTGTTCGACTATGGCCTGAGCGTGGCGGAAGCAATCGACGGGCCACGGTGGACCCACAACCAACCCGGCACCGGCTCTGCCTACCCGCATCCCGACACGAACTCATTGCAAATTGAAGAAAGGGCCGGGGACGACGTAATTGCGGGCCTCGCCAGGCGCGGCCATCCGGTTGAATCCAGCGGGATGTGGGGTGGCGCGGGCAGCGTTGGCGCAATCCAGGTCGATCTCGAAAATGGCACATTGTTCGCGGCGTCTGACCCACGAAGAGAAGGCGATGCCCTCGTGTGGTAGGCCGTGCCGGACGCTATCGCCAGAAGACCAGGAAATCCCGAACGGCCTCGACTGCTTCGAAAAATGTGAAGCTGTCGAGGTACTGGCCCCCGTGCAACACCCATTCCTGTCCAAGCTTTAACGCAAGGCATGCGGCCAGCCACTTCGCGATACGCGCCCGGGTCATCACGGCACCCGGCCAGTAGTGCAGCCTGATCGCCACGAACACGAACCAGAACTCGAATACGTTCGGAAATACCAGGAGAACTGGACGGTTGCCCGTTATTTCGAATGCGACGAATCCGATCATCCGGAATCCGAAAAGCCACAGGGCAACCGTTCGTTCGGGTCCAACCCACCTGTTGGCGACCCACAGGAACGTGAACATGTAGACGAGATCGGCTCACTTGTCGAAGGCCTGGTAGTTGCGTAAACCGCCGAGATCGAGAACGCCCATCCAGAACAGGTCTGAGAAGTCGACAACGATCGCGATCAACGCCCCCGCGAACGCCCATCTGAGCACAGGAAGCGATCCTGCGATCCTGATAAGTCCGATCACCAGCTGTTCGAGTGTCATAGTCGCTTCAAACTCGTTCTCAGGACCGCCCGGGACCCAAAAATCCTCTCGACTCTCACGTGCGAGTGTCCGCCCGGCCCCCGACGTGACTTGCCGTCTATAATCAGCGCCGATCTTCGCGGATTGCGTTCGGTTTCATCCACGGCCTTTTCAACACTTCACAACCAGAGAATGAAAAATATGAAATACCGGCACCTTGGCAATTCCGGACTCGAAGTCAGCGTTATTGGCCTCGGCACCAACAACTTTGGCGGTCGAATGGAATTCAAGGAAGCGCGGCAGGTCATCTTCGCTGCCCTCGACGAAGGCATCAATCTTATCGATACGGCGAACATCTATTCCCACGGAAATTCCGAGGAGATCATCGGTCGGGCGCTCGCTGATCGTCGCGAAGAAGCACTGATAGCCACGAAATTCGGCATGCTCTGGGAAGACGGACCTCACGGTAAAGGCGGCTCTCGCAAACACATCATGGACGCACTCGAAGGATCGCTTCGACGACTACAGACCGACCACATCGATCTGTACCAGATGCACCGGCAGGATCCCGACACCCCGATTGAAGAAACACTTCGAGCGCTTGACGACGTAGTACGTGATGGCAAAGTGAGGTACATCGGCCTCTCGAATTTTGATCCCTGGCGTATCGCCGACGCCCAGTGGGCGGCCAGGCACAACGGGTTCGTCCCGTTCATATCGTCGCAGCCAGAATATTCGATGCTCGAACGAGGTGTGGAACAGGCAGTTTTGCCGGTGTGCGAATACTTTGGGCTGGGAACTCTGCCTTACTTCCCGCTCGCTCACGGGTTCCTGACGGGCAAATACCGAAGAAACAAACCGGTGCCGGAAGGCACGCGCCTTGCTCTGACCCCGGCAGCCCAGGAGAAGCGGCTATCGGAGGCGAACTTCGATATTCTCGATCAACTCGAGGTCTTCGTGGAAAAGCGCGGCCACTCGATGGTCGAGTTGGCATTTGCATGGCTTCTCGGTCGCAAATCGGTCGGGTCGGTAATCGCGGGAGCCAGCAGTCCCGATCAAATCCGCCAGAATGCGGCAGCAGCGGACTGGGAGCTCTCCGACGATGAAATGGAAGAGCTAAACGGAATTCTTGACGGCTGAAAACATTCCCTTGCGAGTCCCTCGGCCTGGCCCCCCGACACGGCGGACTACGCCGATGTTTACAAGCTGGTCAATAGTATTCGTGAGCTCGGTTTCGCGCACGAAGGTGCTGCTGTTGAAAATTAGCCAGTCGTACGCGTTTTGCCAAGTATTTCCTCGATGCCGCTCAAAGTATTTTGTTACTTCGTCTCGAATCGTGTTGAATCTGGTGTCACTTAGCCCGGTCAGTTCCATTGCCTGTTGTCCTGAATCTGGATGATCGGCACGTTCATGAATTTCGGATTCAATACCGCCGATTTTGTCGTTCCACAGCCGGAATGCCTCGATGTGTCGACTCGCAAATCCTAAGGAGTAAGCCGGTTTGGCTTGGGGATGCAGTCGAACTGGATAAAACAGGACGCTACTGAATCTGCCCCGTGCCGTGTATGAATCCTTCAGAGTATCCAATGTTTGGTGTACTTTTTGATCCATGTTCAGATCAGCCCAATTTGCCTGCCAGTGATCCGAACCTACCGTCGCACTCACCATTGCGGCTCGCTCAGGTTTGAGCCGTGGGATTGCTCTGTGGTGCAACCTCATGACGATGTCTAGCGGAGCGCTTCTTGCAAACAGCGGTACTAAAGTATCGAACTCGAATCCAGTAAAACCCCAGGGATCGATGAATAGCAGGACAGGAGGTCCGTCTGTCAAACCGACGATTTCGGAAACATGGTCAGCGAACAGCCCTTTACCGTTAATGATCCGTGTTCCGCCATCGATAAATGGTTTGCAATTCACCTCTAGTTTTTCGAAGTTACCGGGTATCTTTTCCACATTAAACAAGGCGAGTTCAAATTCCGAGGGATTACCGTGCCTCACCAACTGTTCCGCTCGCGTGGCAGCAATTAGTGGAGATCCACGCTCTCCAGCTTCGTTCTTGCCTGGACCGGCAAACCCGTCGACGTACCAAACGGTATTTTGACCGTTCTGCCGAGCCCAACTTCCCAGTTTCTGGGTCCACGGAGCAAGAAACCAACTGAGAGTCCCGAGTTTTATCCGTGACTCTTCATCGAGTTCGGTATTAAAAAAGTCGTCGTGTTGCGGCATTGATGCAAGTAAATCTACACCTGTCGCTCATACTGCTGCTAATTGAGGCGACCGGGGCATTTGACTCCAAAGCCTGCCGGCAAGTTCGCGCCCTCCAGTTTTGGGCCGTATACCGCCCCATTGTTTGAAGAAAAACGGTACACCGGCGTCGATACATTGGCTTTTTATTTCGAGTACCCATTCTTCCCTGATCTCTCGATGGCCCGGACCGCTCTCTCCACCAACGATCACCCAACCGATTCCGTTCAAATCAAGATTCGGAAGGGCGCCAAGTAACGGTTCGAGGGACAGAAATCGTACATGGGAATCAACCTGCCTCAGTTGATCGATCCTCCAGGCAGTTTCTGTGCTTTCAACACTGGTTCCCGCCCACACATTACGTGGCCATTCACGCGGGAAGTGTTTCATGCGACTTGGGCGTTTCGTCAGAATTTGGAACGTGTGTTGCGGGCACTTCTCCATGACATCGAACACACGATCGACGTAATCGAACGGTACCGCGCCGGAGTGGAACAAGTCGCTCATACTATTTACGAACACTGTCGTCGGATTTTTCCACCTGACAGGGGCATCCAATCTTTCAGGATGGAGAATAACTTTCGTGAAATCGCCCCCGAAACGGCGAGTAATCCTCTCCGCGTAGCAGTTGTCGCAGCCCGCGCTCACTTTCGTACACCCCGTTACTGGGTTCCAAGTTTTTTCAGTCCATTCGATTGAAGTTTTGCCAGCCACGCTTGATCCCTCACTGAAGAAATTAGAGGTAACGTTGCAGCAATCGTATTGTCGATCTTGTCTGAACACAGAACGAAACATTCGCGTCTATTCACCATTATTTATCGCCACCGGGGAACAGCGGTGTTAAGCAACGTTACCTTTAATTTTGCCCATATTTTTGGAACGCCCGATTTTCGAATTGCTCTGCAGGCCAGTCAGTTCTAAACTGACCCGGACACAGGGAATACCGTCAGCTTTCGAACTGGAATTGGTGTGTAACGGCAGAATCCGACCGTGCATCGCAGTAAAACACCGTAACTGTCGAGTGTGCCATAAGGTAATCCTTGACGTGGCGGGTTGGCCTTGGGAGGTCCTGGTAAATGAGCACTACCGCGATTGGGATTGGGGCAAAGACCGATCCGGCGCTACTGGCGCATCTCTATCGACGAGCCGGTTTTGGCGCAACGCGCAATCAGGTCGACCAGCTTGCAGCGAACGACTACGCCGACCTGGTCGAGTTTCTGCTCAACCCGGATCCTGAGAACGGCGTCCCGGACGACGAGATAGCCCGATACATGGGCGGCGAGGCACCGCACGCATATCTCGCCACATGGATGTACCGCATGCTCAATTCCCGGAACCAGCTGCAGGAAAAAAATGGCGCTGTTCTGGCACCACGTCTTCGCCACCGGTCTTGCCAAGAACGAGCACATTCTCTCGGCCTCGATCCAGCTCGAAATGTTCCGACGCAACGGCATGTCCGATATGCGAACGATTCTGCTTGACCTGTCTCGTGATCCGGCAATGATCTTCTGGCTGGACAATAACGAAAACCACAACGGCGAGCCGAATGAAAACTACGGCCGAGAACTGCTCGAGCTCTTCTCCCTCGGAGTTGGCAACTATACCGAGATCGATATCAAGAACGCAGCCCGCGCATTTACCGGCTGGACATTCGCCCAGTCGCCGCCTCTGTACCCGCATGGATACTATGCCAGCGAGTTCCTTTTCGACGCTGACGATCACGACAACGGTGAAAAAGAATTTTTGGGCCACAGGGGCAATCTGGATGGTGGTGACATCATCGACATCATCGTCGAACAACGCTCTTGCGCCCGATTCGTGTCACGTCATCTCTACAACTTCTTCGTCGCCGACGAACCCCAGGTACCGACGTGGAACGACCTGCCACCGCTCGACCCCGCATTGATCGAAGACATGTCCGATGCCTTCCTCGACTCCGACGGCCAGATAAAACCTGTACTGAGAGTCATGTTCAACTCTGACTCGTTCAGGGAAGCCCGGTTCAAAAAAGTGAAAAGCCCGGTCGAACTGGTGCTCGGGGTTCTGAAGATGGTGAGCACTCACGACTACTTCCACCCGGGCCTCGCGAAATATGCTGAGTCGGTGATGGTCGTAATGGGACAGAAACTTCTCGACCCACCGACCGTCGAAGGCTGGCACACCGGAAAAGAGTGGATCGACGGTGGGAACCTTACAGAACGGGTCAACTTTGCGGTCGGGGAGGTTGGCGATGGCAGTTCACCCGGCATCAAGCAGATCGTCGACCGCATGATCGAAAGTGACTCGCTCACGTCTCACGGATCGTTCGTCGACGCCGCCCTCGATGCGATGGGGCCAATCGACGTCGAAGACCCCACCCGTGAAGCACTGGTCCAGTTTGCTGCCAGGAGTGAGGGCGACGACGATCGGTCCCGGGCAGTGCGAATGATCCGCCTTATTGTCGCAACTCCTGAATACCAGTACGCCTAGCCTGCATGCTCAGTTAACAACAAACCTGAACCTGCTCCAGACAAAAAATCCCCGGGAAATCCAAGGAGATGCCTTCAATGGCAACCAACGGAACTGAAAAGAAGATCGGTAAAGCGCCCGTCCTGGTCGTAGTTCAAATGACCGGCGGAAACGACTTCATGAACACGCTGGTGCCGTATACATCCGGTCTTTACTACGACTCCAGGAAGACCGTGCGGATTACTGAAGACAGGGTGATAAAGCTCAACGATCAACTGGGGTTCCACCCCTCCGCGGCTCCCTTGAAGGAGATGTACGACAGGGGTGACGTGGCAATCATCCAGGGCATCGGATACGAGAACTCGAACCGATCACATTTCCGCGCCATGGACATCATGCACACGGCGGAACCTAAAACAATCTCAACCGAAGGCTGGCTCGCAAAAGCGATCAAGCAACTCGATCCAGATGGGAAGAACGTGCTCACCGGCGTCAGCTTCGGTAGAGGCCTGCCGCGCGCAATGGCAGCTCCGGGCGTGAGAGTGACATCTGTCGGAGACCTCGACACCTACGGCCTGATGACATCGGTCGAAATCGAGGAACAGCGCGCCGAGGCCCTGGACATCTTCAAACGCTTTTACACCCCCGCCATCGGTACCGGTGCAACGATGAGTTACCTGAAGCAGACCGGTGACGATGTCTTGAACGGCATTGACCAGTTGCAGTCGGTGCCCGGCAGGTACGAATCAACAGTCGAATATGAAGACAACCCGATCGGAAAAAGCCTGCGCGACGTGGCACGGACCCACATCGCTGGACTGGGTACGCGAATCTTCTACGTCCAGCACGCCGGGTACGACCATCACGCGGTCGAGATGCCAGCGCACGAAAAACTACTTGCGGAGCTATCGGGAGCGCTACGAGACTTCATGGACGACCTGCGTGAGCACGACGCTGCGGAAGAAGTCGTCATCTACGCCTTCACCGAATTTGGACGCAGGGTCCAGGACAACGGTAGCGGAACCGATCACGGCTCAGGCGGTGGTGCGTTCACCATCGGCGAAAGAGTCGATGGTGGTCTGTACGCCGGTTACCAATCGCTCGGTCCTAAAACGTTCGCAAACGGCGAAGACCTGGCGCATACGTTCGATTTCCGGGGTGTCTACGCGACGCTCCTGGAGCAGTGGATGAGCGTCGACTCGGTCGACATCGTTCGCGGCAAATACGAACAACTGCACCCCTTCCGGGTCGCATAACGCTTGCGCCCGAGTGGCAAACGGCTTTTCAAAAGGTGGAGGAAGTGAATTTCTCGCCGGTACTACTGGAGATTATGTAATGGGTCGACCGTATGGACTTCTACGTGCAGGATTCCCGTTCCTCAAGACGCTCGGAATGCGGCGTCTGACCAACTTTCCTGTCGATATCGCCCTCGGCGCCGAAGGTCGGATGTACATCCTCTGCCGTCAGGAAGGCGCTGCACTGGTACGCAAATATTCGTTTGATGACGAAGACGGTGGAAACTTTGGGTCAGTCGGCGAGGACGACGGCCAATTCCAGTGGCCTGTGTCGATAATTGCCGACTCGGAAGAAAACATTTATGTCTCGGATGAGGCACTACATCGGATCAGCTCGTTCAACAGCGAAGGCGAATTCCTGGCAAGCTTCGGGGAGTTCGACTCGGGTCCAGGCCAACTGAACCGACCGGCCGGTATGGCCTTCGACGCTGATGAAAACATCTACATTGCCGATTCGATGAACCACCGTATTCAGAAATTCACCAAAGACGAGAAGTTCATCCTTGGCTGGGGCGGTTCCGGCGATGGCGACGGTCAACTCGACATGCCCTGGGGCATAACCGTCGACGAACTTGGCGACGTGTATGTCGCTGACTGGCGCAACGATCGCGTGCAAAAATTCAACGCCCACGGGGAATTCATCATGAAATTTGGCAGTTCAGGCTCTGCCAACGGTGAATTCAATCGACCAACCGACGTAGCGGTCGATCTCGATGGCGACATCTACGTGTGCGATCGTGGAAATAACCGTGTCCAACTCTTCAACGCGCATGGGAGGTACGTCGAGAAATTCATCGGAGATGCCACGCTATCCAGGGTCGCTCGTGAATACATGATGACCAACGCCAGCCCGAACCGCATACGCGACATGTCTGTGCTGGAACCCCAGAAACTACTGCGTCAGCCGAAATCGATCGCGGTAGACGCTGAAGGCCATCTGTTCATCACGGACACCGGTTCGTATCGAGTGCAGGTATATCAGAAGGAAGCCATCCACCTTGAACCGCACCAGTTCGCACCGCCCATGCGCTCGGTGACACTCCACCAGGAGTAGTCAGTGCCACTGGCACTTGAACTGCAGTTCGAAGGATTTCGTGCGCTGCGGAGTTCTGGTGGCTAAAGCCGATTCGTGACCGACTCGCGAGTTCGAGATCTGTATCGAACCTGATGAACCGAACGGCTGCTGTGAACCGGAAATACCGAACCCGCTACCTAGTCTTCGGCGACTACCAGAATGTGCGGCTCGAAAGACTGGAGGTCAGATGACGTGGGGGTATCGCCCGATGAGCAGGATGCTACGAACCCTGCGAGAAGGGTTGCCAGAGCGACCAGGGTTACGCCTTTCGTTTTGACCATTTTTCGACGATAGGGCTACTACGCGCATTTCACATAAGTGAATACCCGCGTCCGCATGAGCCTTAACGCTCATTTTCGATGAGCCACCCGTTCATAAAGCCATGAGGCATTTCAGTCTGTAAAGTACGGCCAGATGCCAGAACACATACTAGCCATCGACCAGGGAACGAGTTCAACACGGGCGATCGTCTTCGACTCGTCTGCGACTCCGGTCGCCTCCGCAGAGGTCGAGTTATCGCAGCACTACCCCCGGCCCGGCTGGATCGAGCACGATCCCATCGAGATAGCGGAAGCAGCCGTCAGCGTTGCGAAGCAGGCGATCACTCGCGCCAGGCTCGTACCGGATGACATCGCTGCAATAGGTATTGCGAATCAGCGAGAAACGACGATTGTCTGGGAGAGATCGACCGGCAGACCGGTCGCGAATGCGATCGTGTGGCAGGACCGACGAACGGCCGACATTTGCGCCGACATCGGCCGTGGTGCGCATGCCCGTGACATCCGGCAGGTCACCGGACTCGTGATCGACTCGTACTTCAGTGCCACCAAGCTCATGTGGTTGCTGGCGACGATCCCCGAAGGTCAACGAAGAGCCGAAGCTGGCCAACTCTGCTTCGGAACAGTCGATTCATGGCTTCTATGGCACCTCACAAAAGGTGCGGTGCACGCAACCGACGCGACCAACGCCTCCAGGACGATGCTGCTAAACCTGCACGACCTGCAATGGGACCCTGAGATGCTTGACCTGTTCGACATCCCCGAGTCCATGCTGCCCGATGTCCGCGGGTCCGCCGACGATTTTGGAACTACTGACAGATCGATTTTCGGTGCCGAAATACCGATTACAGCGATGGCCGGCGATCAGCACGCAGCGCTGTACGGGCAGGCCTGCTTTAAAAACGGTCAGATCAAGTGCACATACGGCACAGGCGCATTCGTGCTTGCCAATCGCGGCGCCACACCCCCGATCCAGGAATCGGGGCCCGGCGACTCGGGGCTACTCGCGACCCTTGGATTCCAGGTCGGTGCGAAACGGCACTACGCCATCGAAGGCTCAGTTTTCGTCACCGGGGCCACGGTCCAGTGGCTGCGCGACGGACTCGGAATCATCTCGAACGCCGCTGAAACATCAGATCTGGCATTGATGGCAGGGTCGAACGAGGGCGTCTACTTTGTCCCTGCATTCACCGGACTAGGGGCG
>JAQBVG010000107.1 GCA_027623655.1 Chloroflexota bacterium | reverse complement strand
TGCACCTGACGAGTTTGGGCCCTTCTACAACATGGCCCCGGGCATCGGGATTGATGCGCTGATCGAAAATAGATATCCCGGTGTGGCTATTTTCGATTTCGATCGCGATGGCGATCTTGATTTCTATGTCACATCTGCTGAGTCAAACGCCGTATTCCAGATCACAAGGGGCGGGCCAAACAAGCTTTTCAGGAACGATGGGGAAGGCATTTTTATCGAGGTTGCAGCTGCCGCAGGCGTAACTGCCGAAACCCAGAATTCGACGGCCGTCGCAGCATGCGATTTCGACAACGACGGCTATCAGGACCTCTATGTTGGCGCACAGGGGAGGATCGGGGACAACCTCGACTATCGATCTGCAGCTCAGAATCCCGCGCTCGCAGTCGTAATGCAAGATCGACTGTTCCACAACGATAAAGACGGAACTTTTACGGATATCACTCAATCCGCATTTGCCGAACACGTCAACATACGGTCAGCTGCCAGCATCGCGTGTGGTGACATCGATAACGATGGGTGGACCGATATCTATGTCGGTAACCGGGCCGACCAGGATTTTGTCCGATTCGATTCGGCTCGCCACCACGGCCACTACAACACATTCTTCCGCAATAACGGCGACCTGACGTTCACCGACATGACATCGGCTGCCGGGTTGATTTCACCGCCAATTCGAATGCGGGACACCGCGGGTAACCCGATCACGTTCCCACGCCCGGGTGGCGATCCTATCGAAGGGTTTGACACCAGCCTGGTGGATGCAAATGGCAACGTCGTTGGCGACCCAGCCGGGCAGACCTGGGCGACGCTCCTGTTCGACCACGACACCGACGGCGATCTCGATCTCTGGGTTGGCGACGATGGAGATCGGTTGAAGGTCTACCGCAATGACACAGACGAAAATGGCATCAGGTTTACCAGCATCGAGGAGCAGCTCGGCATCGACCAAATGGGTCAGTGGATGGGCTTCGCACTCGGCGACTACGATGGCGATGCAGATCTCGACGTTTTCGTAACCAATATGGGGTTCCACCCACTCAGTCGACTGTCTACCGAGGTTCCTTCGGCCGACTGTCTGTACTACCACTCGAGTGAGTCTGGCACGTGTTTCCACGCCCTGATCGAAAACCGGGTGAACGAGGGCGCAAATCCCGACCGCAATGGCGCATTCGTGATAGTCACAGGTGCCACGAACGTGGTGACGAACCGGTGGCTGCCACCGGTCTCGCTCGGCAACGATTTCAAGGTAGCCGACGGCAGTCCGATTGCAGGTCTGGAAGCCTACGAATTCGGATTCGGCACCGCCTTTTTCGATATGGACAACGACACCGATCAAGACCTCTACTGGATCGGTTCTCTATCGGCGCGAGGTGAGGGGCCTGAGGGTCTTGTCACACCGGGATTCGGCAGGTTGCTGCAGAACGCCGGGGACGGCTCGTTCCGCGACATAACAGTTGAGGCGCGGGTGGTAGACGCGCTGGCTGTCGATTACCTGGGAATCTATCCTGATGCTCCCGATGCAAGTCTCGCGGGCCGTCGCCTCGGCCCTGAATTCCATGAAAACGGCAAGAGCGTCGCGATCGGCGATCTCAACGCAGACGGGTTCATCGACCTGATTGGTACGAACAGCAATGGCGAGACATTCGGCGCAAACGGCGATCGCACTGTGGTAGGCGGCCCACTCTTCGTGTGGTCAAACGCGGGCGGAGACAACAACTGGATATCACTACGACTCACCGGTCGAATGGCGATCGACGGAACTGGATCCAATGCCGACGCCATCGGGGCAAAAGTGATCGCCAGTTTCTCGGCCTCTGGCGGAAAATCGTCGACCCAGGTCAGGGAAGTCCATGCTTCAGGGACCTTCCTCTCGATGAGTTCAACTGACGTTCACTTCGGTCTCGGAGGCTTCACCGACGCGGGCGAATTGACCATACGAATCGAATGGCCGAGCGGTGCGACATCGGAACTGAAGAATCTCGAGTTGAATCGGCTTCACCGGGTTTCCGAACCGGCAGATACCCTGCGACGCTAGTCCCGGTTTCCTGTTTTCGCCGGCTTAGTCAGAATCGACAACAATAGCCCCAGCAGCGAAAACACCGTGACGAACACATAAGCCAGGCGCCAGCCGTTCATGAACGACTTGCCTGCGGCCGGATCCCCTCCAATTTCGCTCAGTGGTATATCGAAGCCTTCAACCACCATCACACCGACAATGATCGCTGATCCGATGGCCTGCCCGACAACGTTACCGACGTTGCGAGTCAGGTTCGTCAACGCCCCGACTACACCAAACGATTCACGACCCACAGCCCCCATGATGATGCTGTTATTCGGCACGTTCCACAGTCCCATCGCAAGGCCGTTCACCAGCAAAACAATCATCACGATCCACATCGAAGTTTCAGATGTGAACGTCATGAATCCGACTGCAGTGATGACCAGCGCAACGAAGCCGAGTACTGCAAACGGTCGTTCCCCGAAACGATCACCAAGCCGCCCTGAACTCTGGGCAGCAATTCCCATTCCCAGTGATGTCAGGAACAACACACCACCTGCCGCGGCCTCCTCGAGGCTTCGTAGGCTTATCAGGTAGATCGGCATCAAAAATCTGACGGCTGTGGTTCCGAGAAATCCCAGGAAACGCGTAGCGATCGCCATGCTGAAAACCCTGTTCCGGAACATCCGGAGTTCCAGCATGGGAGAATCCGTTTTCAACTCCCACCAGACGAAAACTGCGAACAGCGCTACAGCCGCCGCGGTGCCACCGAGGATCAACGGCGACACAATCCGAACCCCGAACGGGTTATTGATCAAAATTACAGCGATCACAACGGTGGCCCCTGAAAGGATCGCGCCCATCCAATCGAACGATTGACGCTGTTTGGAGCGATTCTGGCTGACGCGGTTTTCATCGAGGATGAAGTAACCGGCGACGAACGCGATCGAGATCGGGACGGTCAGGACCCAGAACATTGCCTGCCACGGGAAAAACTGCAGTAGTAGTCCACCGATCATCGGCCCCGATGCGCCACCGATCGCGACCGCCGTTGTCTGGCTGCCAATGGCCATCCCGCGCTCACGCGCCGGGAATACAGATATCACCATGGCCGTCCCGACAGACTGACCCATCGAGTTCCCGATAGCCGTTACCACTCGCGCCGTAATCAGGAGTCCAAACGTCGGCGCGAGTGCGGTGAACACCGCCCCGCCGCCAAAAAGGACGAGTCCAATCAGGTGCACCTTCCTCCGACCGATAATGTCTGCCAGTCTGCCCATCGGCATCATCAATGCGCTGATCGTCAAACCCTGGGCGATAACTACCCACGAAACTGAACGGAGAGTTACGCCGAAATCGTCGGCGATGTCAGAGAGTCCAACGAACACCATCGACATGCTCGCCACCATCGTGACGAATGCGATGGCGACCGCGGTGAACGCTTTCCACTTGTAGTTATCAACTGTGTCTGGCAGGTCGGGCTGGTGCGGGCCGCTTTGCAGAGTGTCGCCAGATTCACTCAAGCGCGAGAACTCGAGACACTAATATCAATCAATTTCGGCATGGACGCCATATTACTCCCCGACATGTCAGGACTAGCGCTCGTATTCGATGACGCGGGAGAGGTCGAGTTCGCAACCGTTGAGAAGAAGCTCAGACAGATTTTTGCTCGATCCAATTGAGATCGAATTCGAAGCCAAACCCGGGTGCGTCAGAAGGGACCAGGTAACCGTCCTTGATTACTGGCGTCCCGGGGAGCACAACCAGCTCTTCGAGGGGTACTCCGGGTGGGGCAACGCCCTCAGAGCGCTCGGCCCACATGACGGCGGGCATCGCAAAGGCCAGATGCTGACCATACGGATAGTTCGTACTTGCGTGGGGAATAACCGTCAGCCCGTGCGCTTCTGCGAGATGACATATCTTGATACCTGCGGTAAGGCCGCCCACCCACTGCAAGTCGGGCTGGAATATGTCGACAAGGCCGTGGCTCGCGGCAAGGGCGAACGGATGTATCGAGTACCAGTGTTCACCGGTCGCCAGTGTTTGATACGGAATTCGCTGTCGCAGATTGAAATAACTGTCCATGTCTTCCGGGAGAAGGTAGTCCTCCAGCCACTTGATGCGGTACGGACGCAGTGCCTCAGCCAACCGCACCATATAGTCGGTATTCATCGACATCCAGCAATCCACCGCGATCTCGACATCATCACCAACCTGTTCCCGCGTCTGTGCAACAAGTTCCTCGCTGCGGTTGATCCCGGCAAGGCCGGCGTCGGGACCTTCTCGCAGGAACAGCTTCACAGCTTTAAACCCGAGTTCAAGGAACCATGCTATCGAGTTCTCCGTGCCGTACGAGATATCGGTGTTGCTTGCGTAACAGAATATTTTTTCTTTCTGCGGTCCGCCGATCAGTTCGTAGACTGGCTTACCGAGCAGTTTGCCCTTCAGGTCCCACAGCGCATTGTCGACTGCACTGATCGCAAAACTGGAAAGACCCGCAGTCCCGTAAGGGGAGGTCGCCTTTTGCATCAGGTCCCATACCCGCTCGGTCGCCATACAGTTCTCGCCCTCAATCAGTGGACCGAGATGGTCATTGATCAGCGGTACCGTCACACCGCTATGCAGGGTCAGTCCGAAACCCCAGGTTCCGTCTTCGGCGGTTACAACGCAGGCAGTCCGTTTCCAGTTGTTGCCCCAGTCACGGCGCTTTAAATCTGGATAGCGTTGCATCGGACTCACAAATCCGTCGGTTTCGATTTTCGGAACACGTGGCCCGGTCGTAGCCCGTGGCGACACATCAACCTCGATGGCTTTTACTGACTTGATCTTCATTTGCTCTTATCTCGAATATTTACTTTGACGTGCTGGTTTTTCGCCGGACTCAACATGAGTCACTTGCGGACGGACTCTTTATTTCCCGCGGAACTGTTCGTCGGAATTCGCCCTCAGATAGTCCATATTCATCTCAATCCCCAGTCCCGGCGCGTTCGGAACGTGCAAGTTGCCGTCGCGCACGTCCAGCGGAGTCTGGATGAAGACATCGTAGGCGCCCAGTCGATGCCTGGCGGTTTCGAGCTTGTAGAAGTTCGGGACGCTCATCATCACGTGCGCCCCGGCGAGCACGTTGATCGGCCCGCTCGCGTCGTGTGGAGAGATCGGAACGTAGTACGCCTCGGCCATCGTCGAAATTTTCTTCAGCTCGGAAATTCCACCGGTCCATGTCACGTCTGGCATCAGGAAGTCGGTCAGGTCCTGCTCAAGAACTGCAACAAACTCCCAGCGGGTATGCAGGCGCTCGCCCACCGATATCGGGATCTCGATCTGGTCTCGCACGTTCTTCAAGGCGTGGGTACTCTCGACCGGCACCGGCTCTTCCCACCAGTGGATGTTCGAGCTGCTTACACTCCTGGATAGTCGAACCGCAGTCGGAACGTCGAACCGGCCGTGCGCGTCGATCAACAGTTCCATGTCGGGGCCAGCCCCCTCGCGCATCGCGGCCGTTATTTCGTTACCTTCCGCCTCACCGCGAGCGGACATCTTTCCACTGAGATAACCGTTTCGCTCCTCGACCATTCCCGGGTAAGGATCAAACTTCATTGCGGTATGGCCCGATTCAGCAATTTCTTTCGCCTGCCTGCGGGCTTCATCCGGTCCGATGTTGGGGTCGGGATGTGTATAGAGTTCTATACGGTCTCGAACCGGGCCGCCCAGTAAGTTGTACATAGGCTCGTTCAACGCCTTGCCGCGAATGTCCCACAGAGCTATATCGATTCCGCTGATCGCATTTGTCGACGCGCCGCGCGAGCCCATGTAAGTAAACCGACGAAATATCTTGTTCCAGATCATCTCAATATGAAAAGGATCGTCACCCTTGATCAATGGTTCCAACTGCTGCAGCACCGCACAGACCGCTCGGTTCGCCACAGGGTGAGTTGTCGTCACCTTGTATGTTGAAGCCGGTGTGTTCCGGTCATGGGTGGCGGACCGTCTTCACCTGGATCAAATAAGGATCGTGGGAGAGCGTGGGTCGCCACCCATTCATAACGTTGTCTCGAACAGTCGCATGGGCATTATGGCCCGTAATTGCAAGGATGGGAACGTGGTGATGAAATCAGGCATATACGTTGGAATTGACGTCTCGAAGTCTCATCTTGACGTTTTCGCTTCGGCGCTTGGCGCATTCAGGGTTGAATACACAGATGACGGCCTGGCTGAGATCTTGGAGAGGCTCTCCGGGCAAGCGGTCACTCTGGTGGTGATGGAGGCTACGGGGAAGTTGGAAGCCGTGTGTGCTGCAACCCTCTCAAGGAGCGGCATTCCGGTCGCCTTGATCAACCCGAGACAGGTGCGTGATTTCGCCCGTGCGTCCGGTCGGTTGGCCAAGACGGACAGGATCGACGCCCAGGTGATCGCCCGGTTTGGCGAGGCCCTGCAACCCGGGGCGAGAGATGTGAGGGACGAGGATGAAGAGCGGTTTGACGAGCTGCTGACCAGACGGCGCCAGGTGGTGGCGATGATCACCACTGAGAAGAACCGGCTGTGGACCGTGCGTGACCGCCAGATGCGCCGCCGGATCACCGCTCACGTCAAGTGGCTCGGAGGTGAGTTGAAGGACGTTGACCGGGAGATGTCGAATGCTATCGAGGAGAGTCCGGTCTGGCGGGTGAAAGATGTGCTATTGCGTTCGGTGCCCGGGATCGGCGAAACGACGTCCAAGGTGTTGCTTGCGGAGTTGCCGGAGCTGGGCACGTTGAACCGTAAAGAGATCGCAAGTCTGGTTGGTGTAGCTCCGATGAACCGCGACTCCGGGACGATGCGGGGCAGGAGGACGATATATGGTGGCCGGTCTGTGGTGCGATCTGCACTGTACATGGCGGCACTTTCTGCATCGAAACACAACCCGGACCTTCAGTTGTTCTATCAAAGGCTGGTCGCGGCAGGCAAACCGAAAAAGGTTGCGCTTACGGCAACGATGCGGAAGCTGGTGGTCCTGCTGAACACAATGGTGGCAAGGGGTACCAAATGGCAGCCCGAACGACCTTGTCTTCCAACACAGTCGCTCTCCCCACCCGGTCATGCCTTCGTCAGTCTGCACCTCGACAAATATGTACTCACCCGGACGCCCGAAGTTGTAGACGGCCGGTGCGTGGAGTAGCCATGGTGTGACTGTGGTAATTTTCATCGACGATTCTCAATCCGTTCGTGTCGGGTTCCGTAGATTCGCATTGCGCGCCAAGTTTCAACTCAGCCAGTCGATCGGGCAAGCGTAAAACGGTCGCAAAAGCGTCATTGTTCCAGATAACCCGGTCCGACGAGAGCTCTTCACATTTCGATGGCGAGACCGCACCGGGGCTTATATCCCCAACGGTTCCAATCCCATAGTCGCTTCGACCAGAATTGCATCAAACGGAATCAATAGAAAAATGCGAATACGCGGGAGCTACTGACGCTGTCTTCAGGTAGCACCCGGAAATCGCACAACATAGTGATAGTTGGAGCTGGTTCAGCGGGATTGGCAACAAGTTATTTTCTAAAAAAACTCCGAATCGATCATCTGGTGGTTGAACGAGGCGAGGTCGCCAACACATGGATCACCGAACGGTGGGACGGGTTTCACCTGGTCAATCCGAACTGGGCAGTCCGGCTCCCGGGATTTCACTACGCTGGTACCGAGCCAGAAGGCTACCTGTCGAAGGTCGAGACTATCGATTATCTGCAAAATTACGCCCGACTTTTTGGATCGCCTGTCCAGACCGGAGTCGATATTTCCTCGATCCGCCGATCAGGCAATCGCTATGAGCTTGCGACCAATGCCGGCGACCTCATAGAAACCCGTTGCGTAATCGTCGCGACAGGAGCGTTCGGCGTCCCGAAATATCCCGACTTTGTCAGCGACATCACGAATTCGATCGACCACGTCCATTCCGCCCACTACAAGAATCCCGACTCCCTGGCTGAAGGCGCGGTCATGGTCGTGGGCTCTGGACAGTCTGGTGCCCAGATCGCCGAAGAATTGCACGAAGCCGGCAGAGACGTGTTCCTGTCCGTCGGGAGCGCTGGGAGACGACCACGGCGGTACAGAGGTCGCGATTCGTCGTGGTGGAACTACACGATGGGCAGCTTCGACAGGACAATCGAAAACGTCTCTTCTGTAGACGACGCCCGCTTTGGATCGTCCGCCCATACGAGTGGTTCGAAGGGTGGGCACGATATCTATTTACGGCAACTGGCTAAACAGGACGTGACCCTGTTCGGGCCGGTCACGGGCGGACACGGCGACACCCTGACTTTACGGACCGACCTACAGGATGTTTTGAAAGCGGTCGATGACTATCCGGTGCGCTGGAAACGCGACGTCGACGCCTATGTAGAAAAGAACGGAATCCAGGTTCCACCTGACAACACAATCGAGCCCCCTGACCTTTCAGACTGGCCCCGCGGAAATGGCCCCGCGTCGTTGAATCTCGGATCGTCTGGCATCACCACGATAATCTGGGCGACCGGGTTCGAATACGACTTCGACTGGATCAAGCTCCCGGTTACCGGCGGTCGGAACTACCCCGACCAACTGCGGGGTGTAACCAGGTTCCCCGGTCTGTATTTCATGGGATTGCAGTGGATGTTCGGATCGAAATCAGCGCAGTTCATCGGGGTGGGAGAAGACGCTGAATACGTGGCCAATCACGTCGCCAAAAACTACGGATAGTCGGCTCTGTCTCGATCCCTGATGTTCACTCATGTCGACCGGCACGCACTAATCCGTCTGCCCTGAA
>JAQBVG010000106.1 GCA_027623655.1 Chloroflexota bacterium | reverse complement strand
AAGCCCTGACCCACCTGTTAGGATCACCGTGATAAAGCCAGTGTTGCAACGACCCCTTGAACCTGAGGTATTCACCGGCTTTTAGGTTCGACTCAGATGACGTGGTTTTGTTGTAGGGCGTGCGCTCGATCAGGACCGGAAATTGACCCTCCGAATCGGGCCGATAAACGTCAGCCCTGAGTATCGTCCCGTCGCGCATTGAAACGGCGATATTTCGCTCGATAATTACGTCGTACGTTCCGTCTGAATTCGACATCCGTCCCTCGTTCACACTGTCAACAAATCTGGCCTGGTGTCTGATCGGCGCGATCCCTCGATAATCCGGGCCGACTATCCGGCATCGCTGCGGCCGCCGCGAAAGTCCAGGGATCAACGCGGTCAGGCCGTCTACATGGCCGCTCCGCCATCAACCGTGATCATCGATCCCGTGATCATCGCTGCATCGTCGGTAGCCGCGAACATGAATGCGTTTGCTATGTCCTCAGGCTGCTGTAATCGCCCTAACGGTGTCGCCTTCAACCTGCGTTCAAAGTTCTCTGGATTGTCGATACTGGTCGCCCAGTCGTTCGGGCTGTGTTCGTTGTTGCCGCGAATGAACGGTGTATCGACATGTCCGGGGGAGATGATGACGCAGCGTATGTTGTCTCTGGCGAACGATTGCGCTGCCGATCGTGTTAGGCCCACCATCGCCATTTTTTGAGCCGCATAACCAGGACTCCCTCCACCCGGCTTTATTGCCGCGAGCGAACCCATGTTCAGGATTACTCCGGTTCCGGCTTTTCGCATGGACGGCACAACGGCCTTGATTCCTAAAAACGCACCGTTCAGCCCAACCTCCATGATCAGCCGGAACTGCTCTTCAGTCTGCTCCTCGAAACCGACCCTGAAATTCGCGCCGGCGTTGTTACAGAGCAGCGAGACTGGGCCGAACGCCAACTCGGTTTGGGCCACCGCTGCGGACCAGGCTGCAGCATCACGGACATCCAGCTCGACCGCAATTGCACGGCCACCCGCATTAGCGATCACGTCGGCTACTTCTCTGGCTGGCTCCGGCCAATTGTCGGCGACACAGACCGCTGCGCCTTCAGAGGCGAACAATTTCGCCTGTGCACCACCCATGGCGCCACCGCCCCCGGTGATGATCGCAACCTTGCCAGCAAGTCGCGCCCTTGGTTCTGTCATTGCCATATCGTCTATCCCAGCACCAATCCGCCATCTGACCGACGAGAGCTCTCACCTGTCCCGGCGTCGTACGGATGTTTCACCATTTCTTCAACGTTGATGTCAATTCCGAGACCCGACCCTTCCGGCGGGATGAAATAACCGTCCCTGACCTCAACAACGTTCGTAACAACGTCTTCCTTGAACGTTCCGACTTCTGGCGAAAATTCATTCACATCCCAGTTTGGTGTCGCCGTTGCGATGTGCGTGTTCGCCATGTTGGCGATCGGGCCCAGGAAGTGGTGCGGGGCCATCTTGATATGGAAGCTTTCAGCAACCGCTGCGATCTTCTTCGTGTGAGTGAAGCCGCCCGCAAGGCCAATATCTGGCTTCAGGAAGTTCACT
The DNA here is from genome assembly GCA_027623655.1 of Chloroflexota bacterium. Lineage (GTDB taxonomy): Bacteria > Chloroflexota > Dehalococcoidia > Lucifugimonadales > Lucifugimonadaceae > Lucifugimonas. Next base: position 7,436 of record JAQBVG010000106.1, on the reverse strand, counting down.
CCCGGCAAGCCACAATACTCGCGGAATTCCCAGAGCGTGTTGTTCCGCTCACCCACCGCCAGTGGAATATTCACCTTGTCGCCGACACTGCCCATCGACACGACGGAGTCGGGCGCGATCGGGTCTTCGTAGAAGTACGGCAGAAACTTTTCGATCTGTTGTGCGAATACAACCGAAGAGCCCGGGTACATGTTTCGGTGGATCTCGATTCCAATATCGAAATCCCAGCCGACCTCTTCTCGAACAGCTTCTACAATCGCCACGTTCTTTCGGATCAATTCTCCGTGTGCAAGTTCGCCCCAGTTCGGGGGGAACGGAGTCATCTTGAGGGCTGTGTAGCCATCGCCCTTTGCGCGTCGAGCGGCATCGGCAAAACTCGCAGGGTCGGAAAGTGGACCTGAATACCCGTAAGAACCCAACAACACAATCGCTCGGACCCTGTCTCTGACCTTGCCTCCGAGCAGATCCCAAACCGGTGCGCCAAGACGCTTTCCCTTGATGTCCCACAGAGCGATATCAATCGCAGAAAGCACCGCAGTAATAGCCGGGCTTCGGAACGAGTACTTGCGAAATGCGGTGTTCCAAATACGATCTACATCCCGTGGATCTAGCCCCCGGATATCGTCTTCGATTCGGTGCGCGATAACCTCGGTCGCGTCAGCGTAGCTCCAGAAGTTGCCCTCGCCAACTCCGTAGGTGCCATCGTCACAGGTCACTCGAATAGTCAGCCATTTCGATACCAACCACGTTTCAATTTTTTCGATTTTCATTGGCTGCAAATCCCGATCAATTGATCCTGCCTCTATTCCAGGGGAGGGAGTCACACAGGGTGGGTCGCACACGGTTCGGAAGGGGCCGCTATACGTTCACACTTAACTCGCGACCCCCTCAGTGGGCTCCATATAACGAAGTATCCGTAACCGTCTCTATAAGAGCCTGGATGTATCCGTTCGCGTACGCCTTCGCCCGATGGCCGTAGTCAGTGTCACCAATCGTGTGCGGCACGTGGTCATCCATGAAAAAGCCAGTGAAACCGTTCTCAGCGTAAATGCGCATCGCCCGATACATATCGACATGTCCCTTGTTGACAAACGTCTCGTGGAATTTCGGCACAGTTCCCGACACATTTCGGAAGTGGACGTAAAGCACCCGCTCACGCTTCACGAAATACTCGATCATATCGTAAATGCTCTCTCCATTGTCCCGGTCGGCCCCTGCCATTTGCGAGAACGAACCCTGGCAGAGCAGTATCGAGTTGTACGGGCTATCGACGATGTCGATCAGACGTTTGTAGTTCTCGAAATTGAATAGCAGCTGCGGCACGCCGCCAATGACCGGCATCGGCGGATCGACCGGATGAAGCCCCATCTTGACGCCATACTTTTCCGCGACCGGCGTCGACTCCTTTACCCACGTTTCGAGGCACTCCCACGCACGGTCGAGCGACAACTCCCAGTCGATAACGTTCGGCCAGTCTTCAACTGCGGCGTCATACGCCGTTCCAAGAGCGCCCCAACCGATATCCACATGACCGGTCCGGTAAAAACGCGGATATCGCCAGCTCATCGTGTACATCGGAATCCCGGCGTTCCCGATGTTTTTGATCGTCTTAATCATGTTTTCAAGCTGCTCATCGAACCGAGGGCCGCCTGCGATCATGTGATGACGCATATCGATCTGGGTGTTCTCGATCGCTGTCAGTTTCAGCCCGAACTCGTTGACACGATTATTGAGTCCAACAAGGTCAATTAGCTCCCATTTGCCATTCTTGACTGGAACCGGGGGTGTGTTGAGGACGACGTCCTGCACGCCAAGCTGCGCCATGAACCGCAATGCTTCCGTATTCGACGAGCTGTTGAGCCCCATTCCGATCCTCATGATGAAGCTCCTCTCGTCACTGCGTTCATATCGACCGGACCCCCGTAATCGACTTCCTTTTTTACCGACTCGATCACGCCTGCTATATACCCCTGCGCGAACAACCTCGACCGGTAGCCTCCGAGGTTGCCAGGGAAGTCATCGTCATCGACCATCAACGGACAGTGGTCATCGATAAAGTTGCCTGTAAACCCAGCGTCTCGATAAGTCCTCATCGCCCGTTTCATATTTACGTAACCGGTGTTGATGAACTCTTCATTGAACGACGGCGCCTGTCCGCTGACGTTACGGAAGTGGACGTACATGATCTTTTTGCGCCGACCGAAGTAATCGATCATCTCGTAGATATCTTCACCGGGCATTTCACTGAAAGTACCCTGGCAGAACTCGATTGCGTTGTAGTCGGACTCGACAACTTCCACCAGGCGCTTAAAGGCAGCGAAACTGCGGAAAAGCCCGGGTACTCCGCCGCGCAGGGGTACTGGCGGGTCCTCGGGGTGAATGCCACATCGCATACCGAATTCTTCAGCGACCGGAGTCACCGCCTTGATCCAGTATTCGAGCGCATCCCACATTTGTTCTTCGGAAATCTCCTCTCCAGGGAACGTCTCGGGTCGTCGTGATCTCTCCCAGTCGTAGTCGTATCCGGTACCGAGCGCACCGCCTCTAACAATAGTCGGCTGTGCCCTGCCCCAGCTGTTGGGCATCCAGTTGTAACCGTAGATCGGTATGCCGGCTCTACCCATATCACGGACCTGCTCAAGCAGGTCTTCGATCAGTTCATCCTGCCTGGGGCCACCGAAAATCACGTCGTGATAGGCGACATCTGGAGAAAACCCACCCTCGATCGCAGCAAGCTTTAGGCCGTACGATTCGACCTTCATCCGCAGCGCCACATATTCGTGGTACTTCATGTGTCGGCTGCCAGGTCCTCCGTATACGAGGATGTTCTGGATTCCGTACTGGGCTGCAGTTTGCAGCACCTCGTCACCCGGATTACCGTGAAGCGCCACCATTGGTTCCATTTGTGGGTTCCTCTTGAAAATAGGACGAGTTCAAGCGCTGTCATGGCACCTGAGATTTACTATCTGAGGCGAGGAATGTAGCACGGAGAACGAGAAGATCGGTGGCACATCTGTGGAAACGCCGTGATCTTTTGACACAAAAACCGGACGGCGATTGACCGGACGGCGTATGTCGTCTGGAATGAGCGTACGAATCGGCGAAATCTACAGAGGCGAAAAGTTCGAGTCCAGCTTGATCACCGCGAACGCGGCAGTTTGCGCGGAGGGACATCTTATCCGCAGTCGGCTCAACCCTGGCCGCACGTGTCACAACCAACCAGTGAAACTGGTCGGATGGTATTGTTTCTCACCAGATTTGACACCGAACTAACTGCCTTCGGGCTCCTAGCAGAAGAAATCAGGAAAATGCATAGCCCGAGGACACTGGTTGGAATTGCTTCGTTTTTCGTGCTGTTAATGTCGGCTATGGCGTGCGGTTCAAGCTCCGATTCGGGAGCGGCGTCGATCACCAAAATCACTCCGTCGGAAAAGATATTTACATTTGACGATCTGCTCGCCGCAGATTTCAAGAAAGGCAAGACCTTCAATGTTGAAGGCCTGACCGGCGCAACCGCCGCGTACTACGGTTTCTGGGGCCTGGACCCCTACGACCGGAAAGAGTTTGAAGCACGGTTCTACGCGTCTCACTCAGATGCGGTCGCATTCGGAACCTCGTTCGCAGAGGAACGAACTGGCACCGACGCGCTTATTAAATCTGGCGAATCGAGTTGGGAGGAAGGTGCAAAGGAGGCAAGAGCATGCACCCGCAGCGCAGGTGGCGATTCGTCAAACTGTCGCGTTTCAAAATATGGTGATTACGTGATCTATGGAAACTTGATCCTTATCTGCCAGGGTCGCGATTCTTCGACAGCGCTGGAGCAGTGCGGGTTACTCATCGACAAAATGGTGCCCGGTAAGGCTTCATCTGAGAGCTAATCAGAAACTACGAATTACCCTGGTCCCGTTTTTTCCGTTGCCACACACATACGTACGGCAACGACCTAGCATTTGTAAACGAATCGATCACCGCACCGGCGTGATGCCGGTGTTTCAACCAGCGGATGACACTCATCTTCCTCGTGTGTGCCGCTCTGTCAGGCGTACTCGACCTGTGTCCGACATCGACTGCGGACTAGTACAAACCCGTCTCACCTGGTTTCGGCGGGATGATGTACAACCCGGCGCCCTTTCGGCGTGATCCCGGCATACCTGTTCCCTTCGATGTTGGCGGGTTGGCCTGCATCTTTGCAATTGCCACTTCGTCGATTGTGTAACCCCACCCCGGCGACTCACCCATTTCAATAAAACCGTCAACGATCCGATTGTCGATGGTCACTCCGGACGCGGGTTTGAGATCCTTGACTTCCTGCGCCAGATGATTCGGAGCGGCCGCCGCCGCGTGCGCCATTCCACTGCCCGGGGCACCGATGATCGACACCGGCAACTCGTATGCTTCGGCCAGATGCGCCACCTGGAAGAAGCTCGTGACTCCGAGTGTCCCAAATTGAACAACGTCCACAGCTTCGTTGTGAACCAGCGGGTAGTACTCATCAATCCCGTTGATATTCTCACCTGTTGCTACTGCGGTCTTGATACCGCGGGATATCTGGCGAAGGCCACGGTAGTCCCAGCGACGACCCGGCTCCTCGGCCCAGGTCAGATCGAACTTTTCCTCGATCCTGGATATGTACCGGATAGCCTGTTTAGCCGACCAGTACTCGTTCGAATCGATCATTAGCAGCGGTTCTCTGGCGTTCTGTTTCAACACGTCGCGCATGATCTCGAGTCGGCGCATATCTGATTCGAAGTCCAGACCGACTTTCAATTTTCCGCCGTCAACACCAAGGTCTGCATACTGCTGGTAGAACGCCGCAAGTTCGTCGTCGTTCATGCCCATATCGAGGCCCGAGGCGTAGGCCTTAACACGTGGTTCGTGGGCGCCTAGAAACCGCCAGAGCGGTTCACCGGCGTCTTTAGCCTTGATGTCCCACATCGCTGCATCAAGAGCGCACATCGCGCCGTATGTCGTTCCCTCGATTCCGCCCTTGAATCCGACATCCGACATTTCTTTCCATAGTCCGATGACCCCGCGTGGATCCTTGCCTTCGAGGACCGGGAACAACCGTTCTACATCCGGTGATGAAGCGGGTGCAATGCCGGTGACCCCCGCGTCGGTCTCCAGGAATAGGTAGTTGGCTCTCGATACGTCGTCGGGCGCGACGCTATTGGCGTCGCCACTCGGGTGGCCCCGGTGGAACGACCACGAAAGAGTTCGATATCCGGTTATGCGCATTCAGTTCTCCGTTGGTTTAGAAGGTTGCGATCATCTCGTGTCGTCCCGGGATTGATTGGCTCCGCTGACATGACGTGATCGCAATGGAGCCACGCGAGAATGGCGATGCCGGATTACTCATTGCTCACCGGCGTGTCAGCACCCTTTGTCACCGCCTCCATCATTGTGTATGTAGCCGATCGCGAAAGCTCTGCCACGATGGCCCCACTGGGTATCTCCGTGGGTATGCGGCACGTGGTCGTCTATAAAAAAACCTTTGAATTTAGCGTGGTGGTATGCCCTCATTACGCGATACATATCGATGTGGCCGCTGTTGATGAACTCGTCTGAGAAATCTTCAGGAGTCGGCACTGACACATTTCGGGCACGTACAGAATCCTATCGCGGCACCCCATTTCATCGGGTCAAAGCACTCCAATTTTCACTAGCGCAGCTTTTAGTAACTCGGGACTCTGGAACGCATGCCCCACGTATCCGAGTTTTTCAGCAGCCACGACGTTCGCTGCCTTGTCGTCGGTAAAAAAGGCTTCGTGAGCTTCGATATTCGCCAGTTCGAGTGCGCGCTGATAGATCGCTGGCTCAGGCTTGATCGACTCGACTTCAGACGCATTGACGACTACATCAAAAAGATCGGCAATCCCAAGCGAGTCCAGGTCCCGATTCAATCTTGACGTAGCGTTCGTCATCAACCCAACAGAAACGTTGTTCTTACAGGCTCGAATTATTTCCAGGACTTCTGGTACCAGTTCACCAGTTCGACTCGTCCAGAAATCGCTGGCTGCCTTCACATCTCGGTCAGGAAATCGGGCGGACAGGATCCGACCGACATTTACTCGCCATTCCTGGTCGGATATCTCTCCGCGGATCGCCGGCTCCACGTTTTCGGGGGCGAAGGCCACCTCCCGAAAAGCCTCTAAGGAGATACCGTAGTTCTCTTCAAGCCCGTCCATGTCATAGTCCCAGTTACGAAGCACCCCGTCGAAATCAAAGAACGCGCATTTGATCGCCATCACCCGTTAAACCCGCGTTGTATCCCTCGGATATACGCGACTTGTCCGAGATGCTGGGACTCCTCGGCCAGTATGTGACCCAGAATCCAGCCAATGTTCAACGACTCGTTTCGGTAGGCAGCGAAAACATCGCGGTCGAGATCCGCCTGCTCAAGAGCGTCTACCATTGCCAGCATGCTTGCATGCGCTTCATCGAAATACTGAAGAACAAGGCCAATCTCGACCGAAGGAAAGTCCCGTACCTGCTCGGGAGTTTCACCCCTGCCATAGCGATCGACTGGCATACCAAGTCGCTTGGCCCAATCGTCCCGGGTCCACAATTCCTCGCCACCCAGTACCGTTGAATTCGCCCACCGGTCCGACACCCTTGCCATGTGCCAGACTGTCCACAGGATATGATTCGACTCGGGACCCGGCTGCCACAGCAACTCTTCCGGGGTGAGCCCCTTTACGGTCTGTTTCAGCTTGCCGTAGTACTCGTTCAGCCCGCTCTTGATTGGGTCTCGAAACGAAGCCATGCACCCTCACTTAATTCTTTTAGCCACCGAGCCCACGTATCATCCCACGAATGAAGGCGACCTGCCCCAAATGCTGCGACTCTTCGACCAGAACGTGACCCAGTATCCAGGACCACGTGATCGATCTGTCTCTCCTGGTGAACACGGTCGCAAGCTCGTCGTCCGATATACCGTCGACAACCCTGAACGACGCGGCCCTGACGTCGTCGAAATACTGGACCAGATCTGCGATATTCACGCCGGGCAATGAACGAACATCATCTGGAGACTGACCATAGCCGGAACTTTCAAACTCGATCCCGGTCTTCACCGCCCAGCCGCCTGAATCCTAGACGCTCTTACCGCCGGCTACTGTGCTGTTGAGCCAACCGTCCTCGACTCGCGCCATGTGCCAGACCAGCCAGATAATGCTGTTCGACCCGAAAGTCGCCTGCCAGCGCAACTCTGGATCCGTGAGTCCGGCAAGCTTCGTTTTCAACTCGTCGAGATACTCAGTCATCCCGCTTTTCCACGCGTCCCTGTATCCGGACAATTAGCTACCCCACTGTCTCGACATAAGTTGTTGTCTACAATTTTTGTCTAGTTCCATAGCCGCGCCAGTCGTCCTAGCAGGGTGCTGAAAAATTCGCGATCTATGCTGGGGTTGAGTAAGCTGCGATCAGATCGGAAAGCT